>JBILXQ010000062.1:0-9498 GCA_044378375.1 Planctomycetota bacterium | reverse complement strand
GCGGGAAGTTACAGGCCGAGGCGCGCCTTGTGTGCTTGGTATTGGCGGGATGCTGTGGATCTAAGTCATTGCGAGGCAATTATTTACGAACAACAGGCAGTCCGAGTTCGCGCATCGCGAGCTGGATGTCCTTCCAACATTCCTTCTTGTCCTCGGGTACGCGCAGCAGGTGCTCGGGGTGGAAGGTGACGATCACCTTGCCTCTCGCGTGCACGTGGACGCGCCCACGCAGCTGGTCCAGATTGGAGTTGCTGCCGAGCAACTGATTCCCGGCCTCAGCTCCCAAGGCCACCAGCACGCGCGGCTTCAGCTGTTGGATCTGCTGCTCCAACCACGGGGCACAGGCCTGTGCTTCCTCGGGCAGGGGGGCGCGGTCGTCGGGCGGCCGGCACTTAAGGCGATGCGTGATGGCGACCTCTTCGCGCCGCAGTCCCATACCTTTTTCGATGATGTCGGTCAGCAACTGGCCGGCCCGGCCAGCGAAGGGCAGCGCGCGCGCCTCGTCTTCGGCGCCGGGCGCATTCCCCACAAACAGTACCCCGGCCTGGCCGGTGCCGTCGGCGCACACAGAGCGGGCGCGGAGGCTACCCAAGGGGCAAGCGCGGCAGGCTTCCACCGCGGCAGGCAGCTGAACGGGTGCTTGCACCTCCGCCTTGGCCGGTGCCTCCACCGACCGAGCGCGCGCCACACCCCGCTGGGCTGCACGACGCGCATGGGCCGCCAGCGCCGCGCCCAAATCGGCGAGTTCCTGCTGCGGGTCCGGCAGCTCTTCCCCTGCGCTCGAGGCCTCCGTGCTCATGCCGCGATCGTACCGCGCAGCCGCGCTTGGGATACAGTTAGATGTCCCGACCTATGTATTTGGAGCGCAACACTCTGCACCTACGTCCCGCCGGCTTCCTCGTGCAAGGAGCTGCGTGGGCGTGTGTGCTGCTCGCCGCAGGTTGTGGTGAGCGTGTGGTGGAGGCGGGGGCTGGTTCCGCGTCCGGTGCTACGGCAAGCACCGCGCCTGTAGTGACCGTGGGCCCGCGCTTCGACAGCGTGGAGCGCAGCCTCGATGCCGAAGTGGTGCGCTTGCGTGCCGCACTCGACTTTGGGCATGTGACCGAACTGGAGGCGCTGCTGCCTGCCGCCTCGCGTGCGGGTCGCGAGGAGCCCTGCCTGCGCGCGCGTGCGATGGCCTTGATGGGCCGGCGCATCGAGGCCTTGCGCTTGCTGGCCGAGGCCAAGCAAGCGCAGCCGTGGAATCCGGATGTGGGCTCGACCGCGGCCGAGATCTACGCCGGTGCAGGAGCTTTTGACGACGCGTTGCGCGAGATTTTGGCGCTCGAGAAAGTCTCCAAGCTCGAGCCCGCAGTGTTGCGTGCACGTGGTGTGGCGATGTTGCTGAAAGAAGGTGGCGCGACCACTGGCTTGGCGCTGCTTGAGCAAGCGCGCGCCGGGGATCCGCTGCTGCCGTTCACGCAGCGCGCCTTGGCGCAAGCACACTTGCTGGTAGGCAAGGAGCGCGCCAAAGCCAAGGACTTGCCGGGTGCGTTGCTGCATGCGCGCGCCAGTGGTGAACTGGATGCGCTCGATGTCGATGGCCAACGCTTCTTGTCAGAGTGCTTGGCTGCAACCGGCTTGCATGCCGAGGCGCGCCGCGTGCTGGACGGCTTGGCTGTGCGTGGCGTGGCGATCGGTGCCGAGATTGCCTTGCTCGAGAAGCGCGCCGGTTTTGACGCCCTCTTGCGCGGCAAGCAGCACGAAGCACTGGATCACTTCGCAGCCGCTCGCCGGGCTGGTTTGGACGAGGACGCCTTGGGGTCCGCCGCGCAGTTGCTGCGCGAGGCCGCGAGCGAGGAAGTGACGGCAGGTGTCGAGGCCTTTGCACAGGGCGAACTCGCCGCTGCGAGCGAGCGCTTTGAACGCGCCTTGCGGTGGGAACCGGACCAGCTGGCGGCGATGAATCATCTGGCGGTGTGCCGCATGAAGCAAGCCCAGCCGCAGCAGGCCGCAGAGTTGTGGCGGCGCGTGCTCGACATTGCGCGTGACGAACGCCTTGAGCTGCCGGAGCCGGTGCATGTGAACTTGGCGCGCGCGCTGGCGGAAACGGGTGATGTGGAAGGCGCGAAGTTGGTGCTGCTCGAGCATTTGGACCGGCATCCGTCCGGCCCGTGGGTGCGTGAGACCGAGCGCGCACTGCAGCAGTTGTCGCGTTAAACAGTGCGACGGATCTAGCGTGGTGCAGGTCTAGCGTGGCGCAGGCGTGAGCGGCTCGCTGCCACCTAGCTCGCGGTAGCGAGCGTGACGCGTGCGAGCGTCTTCGTGTGCGCCCGTGTCCCACAAGAGGCGCGCCAAGTCGAGGTGCGCGCGCAGCAAGCGACCATCCACGGCCGCGGGGTCTGAGCAGACTGCTTCCAGTTCGCTCTTCGCCAGCGAAAGGTCGTTCGCATCGAGGGCTAAAAGTGCTTGAAAATAGCGCGTTTCGCTGCGCTTGGGCTCCAGCGCGCGCGCCACTTCCAAGCGCTCACGAGCGGCTGCGCGCTGTCCGAGGCGTCGCAAGCACTCGCCGCTCAACGCTAGCACGCGCACATCGCTGCGCGGTTGGTCGACGCCTGCGAGCCAGTCCTCCAAAGGTTCGAGCGCGCGTTGCGGTTCATTGACGGCCAGCCACAACTCCGCCAAACCAATGCGCGGCAGTGGTTCCGCGGGGCGCCGTAGGGCTTGCAAGCGCCGCGCCTTCCACAGGGCGTGCCACTGCGCGACTTGACGCGCTGTTTCGGCGCGCAGTGGCGCCAGTCGTGTGTCACCGCGCTCGAGTGCTGCTGACAACAACAGCGCGTGCGCTTTGGGTGCATCGAGGTGATGACGGTCCAACTCCAGACCGCGCGTTAGAAACGGCTCAGCGGCCTGCAGTGAGCCGGCGCGTCCCAAGGCACGGCCGCACAAGAGCCAGGCTTCGGCAGAGTCCGCGTCACGGACGCCCGGCTCGCGCGGGGCTGTGGCCGCACCCACAAGCCGCAGTGCGGTTTGAGGATCGTCTTCTTGTTCCAACGCGATGCGCGCACGGGCCAGGCGCTCGACGAGTGTGTCACCTGCGCAACCCCGGCGTGCAGTGTCAAGTGCACCTGACTGGGCCAAGACGAGAGCCGCGGCTGCACGCAGCTCGGGGGCGGCTTGCGGATCAGCCAGCGTTGTGCGCGCCAAAGCCGTGGCTGCAGGGATCAAATCCAATTCATACGCGCTGCGCAGTTGCTGCAGCGTCGAGGATGGCTTGTCAAGCGGATTTGACGCGACTGTCAAGGCCCACAGCACGCATGTCAAGTACAGCTTCATGGGACCTGAAAGGGACGCGTGTCGAGGATGCCGCTGCCTTCGCGCACCGTCAGCGCACGATTGGCCGGTCCGCCGGGCAAGCGTTCGACGGCACCTGAGGGCCAGCGGATGATCAACGACTCGTAGCGCGTGGAAGTGCCCAAGCCGAAGTGCAGCCACGGCGTGGAACTGGACTGGAAGCCAACTGCCCGGCGCGTTTCGGCCAACAGGGCGTGCTCTGCGCCTGCAGTGTCTTTGACCACCACAATGCAGGTGGCGCCCGAGCCATCGCGCGGTGTGCGTCGCGGGGTGTTGCCGCTCTGAGAGTTTGTCACAGGCTGGTCTGGCCCCAGCAAGCGCACCGACAAGCGCGCGTGCATGGTTCCTTCCGTATTCATTCCCACACTCGCAGGAGCGTCGATGCGCACGACGACCAGATCCGGACGCCCATCCTGATTCAGATCGCCCACCGCACTGCCCCGTCCGCCCACGGCAGGCGCGAAGATCGAGTCCTTGGCGCGCGGGGGCAGCAGCACGGCTTTGGGCTGCGGGCCCAGCGCCCACCGCGTTACGGGTTGTCCGTAGCGCGTGCCGGTATCCGGCAGATCCGCTTGCGGATACACATGGCCATTGACGCTTACCAGTTCCAGCCAACCATCGCCATCAAAGTCCAACAGATGGCAACCCCACGACAGCAAGGCGCGTGTCTCGCGGCCCAAGGCATAGCGGTGCGTGAGGCGCGTGAAGCCGCGTGCTCCGCCCGCATACATTTCGGTGGGCTCGTCCGAGAAGTTCGTCACCACCAAATCGAGCGCACCATCACGATTCACATCACCGCTGGCGACGCCCATGCCTGCTTGCGCGCGACCTTCGGCTCCGTACGCCACACCCAGTGCCAAGGCACCATCGACGAAGGTACCTGTGCCGTCATTGATCCACAGAAAGTTCGGCTGCGAATCATTGGCCACAAAGATGTCGTCATCTCCATCTTGGTCCGCATCGAACGCATGCACGCCCAAGCCAAAGGCGGGCACCAGACCCTGCAAGCGCTCGGAAGCATCCACAAACGAGCCATCGCCGCGGCCCAGCAGCAAGCGATCGGTCTGCGCGTTCAAGCCCAAGGGGCCGCAGTACACCGCGGCACCTTTCCACTCGCACGGCACATCGAGCGGTGCTTTGCCGAGCGAGCCTTGCGGCAAACGGCGCGGATCCAGATCCAAGTACTGGGTCACATACAGGTCGAGCACGCCGTCGCGATTGGCGTCCAGCACCGCGAGGCTGGTGGTCCATGGCGGGGCTGTTTGTGTTGTGCTTGGCGGAGTGAGTTCTGTCGCGCGCACCAGCACAGCTGACTCAGGGGCTGCTTGATCTCCGGCTTGTTCTTGCAACAGCACCACCGAGGAACCGAACCCACCGACGACCAGATCGTCATCGCCATCGTTGTCAAGATCTCCTGACACAAGGCCGGTCCACCAACCGCGCAGGCCGGGTCCGGGCAAGCGCCGGAAGTAGCCGCGTCCATCGTTCTCGTAGAGCACAATGTCGGTGCCTAACGCGGGATCCAGCAGGTCCTGCGTGCGCGCCAACCCCTGAGCGAAGGCGAGGTCTAGATCGCCATCGGCGCCCAAGTCGAATAGCGCCACGCCCGCACCATTCGCCTCCAAGATGTAGTCCTTGCTCGCCGAACCCGAGCAGTTGATGTAGTCCACGCCGCGTGCGCGCGCCTCATCGTGCAAGTCGGGCTCGCTTTGGGCCTGCGCGGGTACGTTGGGCGTGCAGCCACCGGTCAACCCTGCGCCGCCGAGCAGCAACAAGGCCGCCAAGCGAGCGGACGAAAACCAGCGGGGCGCAGTAGTCACAGTCGCCATTAAGTACCGCCAGCACGCAATTTGCCAGCGGGCATGGCGGGGGACTGTTGCCTGCGCCCACGAGGCGCTAGGCTCGCAGTCGCACCATGGTCATGCGCCGCAAGAATCTCCTCGACGCCTTTCGTAACGCCCAGCACGGAGCTTCGCCCTCGCGTCCGATCATCGAATCGCCGCGCGCGACCCCCTCGCTTGGGAAGGCACTACGCACCGCGACGGACGAGCCGCGGCCTTCGCGCGAGCGCCAGTTGCTGTTGGGGCTGTTGTTTGTGCTGAGCGCGGCTCTCGCGGGCGTGTGGTGGTGGAAGTCGCGTGGCCCCACGCCGGTGCAGGCGGGCGCATCCACCCAGGTGGCGCCGGCGGTGCAAGAGGGTGCTCAGGCGGGCCCGACCGCGGTCCTGTCGCAGCCGGCTCCCGTACAGCAAGGACGCGGCGGTTCGCCGCATGACAAAGCCTTCCTCGACACGGCCAATCGCTTTACCGTGCGGGCGGGGCAGTACTCGGACGACCCCCGCGGGCGCGCCGAGGCCTTGGCCCATTACGACTACCTGACGGACCAGGGCCTGCCCTGCGTCATGCCGGTGCGCTCGGGCAAGTACCTGATCCTGTGTGTGGGGTATGCCCCCAAGCTGGACAAGGGCCTACAGGGCTTACGCGACCAGTTGGCTGGCCTCCGGGGCCCCAAAGGGGCGAAAAAGCCCCCGTTTGCCACCGCCTGGGTCGACAACATCGACAATGTCGTGCAGCGCAGCCGCTAGGTAGCATCTGCCGCGAGATTTGGCCACTAGACTATTCGGCGGCAGCCGCTACACTTTCCCGCCCGAAACGGGTCCTGCCTCCTGCAGGCCCCAGAAGAGAGCACACGCTATGTCGATCCACTCCAGCCTCAAGAGCTCCAGCCTGATGTCGGGCGAGCGCTCCGTCTTCACCCGCGTCGAGCGCATCGCGATCCTCAAGAAGGCCGGCAAGTTCGACGACACCGGCGCGCAGTCGCCCTGTGGCTTGCCGAAGGTGCGCACCCGCTTCAAGACGATCGGTGCCAAGAAGAAGGACACCGCAGCTGCTCCGGCCGCTGGTGGTACGGCTGGTGGCGCCGCGAAGGCTGGCGACAAGAAGGCTGCCCCGGCTAAGAAGTAGCCTCTAGCTAGCAGCCCGCTGCATTGATCCCATCTACACAACACGAGGTTCAGACCTCGTGTTGTGTTGTTTTGACAGGCAAGCCGCGCAGCGTGCAGTCCCCAAGGCCATCGTCCCGAGTCGCATGACTTCCCACATCGCACCGGTCATGGAAGTGTTCGCCTCCATCCAAGGCGAAGGCGCGTATGTAGGCGAGCCGCAGGTGTTCCTGCGCATGTATGGCTGTCCCTTGCGTTGTCGCTGGTGCGACACGCCCAAGTCGTGGCTGGTGGCTCCTGAGGCCACGGCGCGCATCGATGCGAAGGACGGCACACGGCGCGCGCCGGCGGGTGCCAGCGCTTTTGAGGCCGCGATCTGGGTCGCCCAATGCGAGCGCGGAGCACCTCGCACAGTGAGCGTGACCGGTGGTGAGCCGCTCATGTGGCCGGACTTTCTGCTGGCGTTGAAGAGCCTGCTGGGGCGCCGGCGCTTGCACCTCGAGACGGCGGGTGCACACCCGCAGGCTTTAGCGCGCGTTGTGGATGTCTGTGACCATGTGAGTCTCGACCTCAAGCCGGACTTCGACATGGAGGAACCCGTGCCTCTGTGGCCGAACGATGGCACGCCGCGCACGCGTGAGGAATGGAGTGCCGCGCGTCGGGGGTGCTTGTCGTTGGTTGCCGACCGCGACGCTTGCGCCAAGCTGGTGGTCGCAGGGGATCGAGCCCCCGAGGACTACGCCTACTTGTTCGACGAAGTGGAGCATTGCGCACCGCGCCTGCCAGTGTACTTGACACCGGCCTCGCCCGTGGGCGGCACGCCTGCGCCCACGCGTGCGCTCGTCGATGAGGTGGCCGAGATGGCGCGCGACCGTGACCTGCTCGTGCGGGTGGTGCCGCAGGTACACCGCTTGATGCGCTGGCCTTAGCGCGGTAGGCGCGCTTCCAGATAGTCGAAGTGCATAGGTTGCGCCGTGCTCCAGCGCAAGAGCACTTCGCGTCGCTCGGCCAACGCCGGTAGCACCGCCAGCTTGAGGAACGGCCCCTTGCGCACCTCGACGGACACTCGATCGAGGCGTTTGTACTCCTTGGCTCCTTCGGCGCGCGTGTAGATGTCGATGGTCGCGTCTTCGGGGGCTTGGCCTTCCAATAGCAGTTCCAAGGTCTGAGTCGCGTCCGCCTGCAACACAGGCAGCAGCGCACCGCGCGTGCGCGCGTCTAGCTGCACCGCAAAGCCGCCATTCGCAAGGCGCGGGAGGTCGCTGCCATCGCGTTCGGAGCGCAAGCCAGAGCCCTGCGTGGACCACACCAAGCGCTGTTGCTCGTGCGGCGCAAGGCGCGACACCGCAGCCGAGTAGTCGATGTCCCGCAAGTGCTCGACCGAGGTGAACGCACGTTCGACATAGAAGTCGATGACCAAATCGGGCTGGGCCGCCAACACGGCCAACGGGTCGAACTTGGGCTGCCACAAGAACAACGCGTGCGGGAAGGCCTCTGCCATGAGCGCTTGGATGTAGGGCCCAAACGAATCATGGAACATGAGGACACGCGGACCCGTCGCTGAAGGCTTGCGCGTTGCTGTCGTGCGCACCGGCTCGTTATGTGAGGCAACGATCTCATGGCGCGGGCCACCTTCGTGCACCAAGAACCACTCGCGCTGTGGCAAGAGATCGTTGATGTAGAGGTGCGAGCCCCATGTGTCGCCATGATATGGGTTGTAGAGGCGTGAGATCTGGTCGTCGCTGAGCGGCTGCACAGCCGGGAACCACTGGCGCACGCGTTCAATAATCGCGCGATACGCGGCCATGGAACCGTGACCATTCCAGTGTGTGCCCAGTCGTGTTATTACCTCATCGCCACGACGATCCTGAGCCTTGGCCGCGTGCAAGGCCGGGCGCAAGTCGAGGAACTCCACATCGCGTTGTGCGATAGCACTTGCGAACTGATCCAGGCGTGTGGACGCGTGCTCGCTGAGCGGCGCCCAGCTCTCGGGCAGATGCTCTGGATAGATCGTCTCCTTGTTGGGCGCGACCACATACAGGTAGCGCACACCCATGCTCTCCAGCCACCGCGCGCGCTGCTCCAAGCCGTTGCACCACAGCTGCAACTCGTACGCCGACATGGGATCGGTGCCGCGATGCACCGCACGCGAAGCGTTGATTGCCGTGTAGATCCAGCCATCCTTGCCGCGCACGATGGAATCGGTGGGAGATACTCCCAAGCCGAACCAATACAGCAAGCCACGCGAGCGCAGCAGCACATCGCGCAGGCCAAAGGTGTCTAGGAAGTGCGGCTCGTACTTGGACGGCCAACGTGCAGCCGCTTCCAGAGACGTCGGCGGAGCTGGGCGCTCGGCTGGTTCGCGCAACTCCGGCTTGGGGCCGCGCGCTTCGTCGTCGCGTACAACCTCATCCCCCCAAGGCGCATAGAGGCAGCCCAAGAAGGCCGTAGTGAGCGCAAGGTCGCGGTAGTGAGTCCACTTCATGGGCGTGGCTCAGAAGCGGAAGTAGATGAAAGGGTTGTACGAGCCGCCGGCCATCTCCATGGCGCAGAGCAAGAACACGAGCAGCAGCAGCACGCTACCGAGTGCATCCAAGGCTCGGAAAGTCAGGACGCGCCCGCGTTGTTCGAGCGTGGCATGCCACGCGGATAGAGTGGGTAACCACGGTGTGGAGCCGATGGCTCCTGCGAGCAGCGCCACCCAGGTCAGCAGATCCGTGTGCAGCGCCAGAGGATTGGCTGCCGCTGCTGTCACAGTCAGTTCGCCATAACGCACCAGTCCATCGCCCTCCGGAAGGAACGCGAGGGCGCGCACGATACCGATGGCTTGATCCATGCTGGTCGCACGGAAGAAGACCCAACCCACCATCACCGCCAGCATCACATACACATGGCGCAGTACGCGTGGGCCGTTCGTGAGTGCGGTGCCCAAGCCGATGCGTTCCAACACGAGGAAGGCACCGTGCCACAAGCCCCAGACCACAAAGGTGGTGTTGGCGCCGTGCCACAAGCCGCACAAGAAGAACACCAGTACCAGATTGAAGTAGGTGCGTGCCTTGCCAGCGCGGTTGCCGCCCAAGGGGATGTAGAGGTAGTCGCGGAACCAACTGGACAACGACATGTGCCAGCGGCGCCAGAACTCTGTGATCGATTGCGACGAGTAGGGGTGTTGGAAGTTCTCGAGGAACTCGAAGCCAAACATGCGTCCCAGGCCGATCGCCATG
>JBILXQ010000452.1:0-2737 GCA_044378375.1 Planctomycetota bacterium | reverse complement strand
TTCGGCTTCATCGTCGCGCGTGAAGCCCAGCGACAAGAACTGACCTGCATACAAGGCGAGCGTGCCGCTGATCGCAGCCCACTCCTCCTTGTTCTCTTCCGCCAATTCGTGGCCCAAGATCGCAGCAGCAACGGCCCCACCCAACACGGCGTACTGACGGTTCATGCCTTTGTGCACATGGCGACCGTAGACATGCGCGTACTCGTGGGCCACCACAGCCGCGAGCTCATCTTCGCTGCGACAGTTGGCCAGCAGTTGCGTGTACACATACATGTGCTCGCCGCCTGTGGTGAAGGCGTTGAGCGTGTCGCTGGCCACCAAGTGGAAGCGCAAGTCGTCGCTGAACATCCACTGCGCATCGGGGCGCGTGTACTCTTTGCCGCCGTAACCTTCTTGGCTCATGGCTTGCGCAGCGTCGACGACGCGATGGCCAAGCTCTTGGATGTAGTTGGCGAGTTCACCTTGGTCGATGACCGCGGGTTCCAGCTCGCGGTGCGCATCAGCTGCTTGGTCGATGACGGCACGATCGCTGGCACACGCAGTGCACAGCGCAAGGAGCAAAGCGACGAGAGGATTCCGTGCGAGCGCATTCATAGTTCGACGAGTCACATGCATGTGGCGAGGGTAGCACGCTATTCTCTCCGCGTCGCATGCAACCCTCCGCCCTCCCCACCACGCGCTGGAAGCCTGTACTCGCGCTGTTCTTTGTGACTTTGGCGTGGGGCGGAACCTTCGTCTGGATGAAGGAGACACAGGACCACACGCGCCTGGTCATGGGTGAAGGCGCGCAGCTGTCGGGCACGGCCTACTTCATGGGCTTGCGCTTCGCGTTGGCGGCGCTGCTCTTGGGCCTGTGGGGCAAGGCGCGCTTCCGCCTGAGCGACCGCAGCGTCTGGGCGGGTGGTTTTTGGCTGGGCATCCTGCTGTGGCTGGGGTTCGTGCTCCAGATGCTGGGCCTGACCGAGGTCTCACCGGCAGTGTCCGCGTTCTTGACCAGCCTGTATGTGCTGTTCACCGCCATCTTGTCGCTCTGTCTGGCCCGCCGGCGGCCAGGGTTGGGCCTGATCGTAGGCGTGCTGTGCGCCACAGTAGGCGCGGGAGTGATCCGCGGCCGCCCCGAGCTGCACTTCACGCTCGGCGAGTTGCAAACGCTGGCTTGCGCCTTGGTGTTCGCAGGCCACATCCTCGTCACCGACCGCGTGACCAAGCGCGTGCCCCCCTTGCCCGCGACCTTGGCGAGCTTCGTCTGGGTCGCCGCCCTGAGCTTCGCGACCTTCGCGATCGCCGGACTCTTCGAAGGCCCCCAACCCGCCGAGCGCTGGCTCGAGCTGGCGTTGGCGCCCCAGTACCTGTCGCCCCTGCTGCTGTCGACGGGACTGGCGACCGTACTGGCGCTGTCGTTAATGAACCTGTTCCAACGCGAGCTGGATCCGGTGCGCGCGGCGATCTTGTATGCGTTGGAGCCGATTTGGGCGGCGGCGTTTGGGATTTGGGGTGGGCATGATGCTTTCACGCCGTGGTTGGTGGGTGGAGGGGTGATTTTGTTGGCGGGCAACCTGATTGCGGAGTTGGGGGGGCGCAAGCAGACGCAGTAATACTGGCCCCGTTCGCTGTGCACGCCGACATTGCACATCGGTACAAGAGTCAGCTGCTAGTTGCGTTTACAGCGCCAGCGCCACACGCGCACGCACCAGGCCTCAGCCTGGGAGTCCCGCCAAGAGTCCGCCTGCTCCAAAGATGCTGGTTTTCCCGAGCGTGGGCGTTCGAGCACCCTGAACGTCGTGCACATTCAGTCGTGCACATTCATCTGGGCCGGTATCCCCCGAACCACCACCCCACCACTCCCCTCACCCCCGGCAAATCCACCAACGGCACCAACACCGACGTCGCCACAATCGACACCAACACCACCGCGAAGGTCAGCTCCTTCAGCTGCGGCCCAATCTCGGGCAACTGCTCCGCCACCGCAGAGGCGATCACCGCTGCGGCCAGGCCTTTGGGTGCCATCACAGCCGCCACCCCGGCATCACGGGCGGGCAACTCGCGCGGGAAGGTGAAGCGCGTCAGGACGGTGCGCGCGGCGTAGATCGCGGCCACCAAGGTGCCGGCTACCACATAGGGCCGCGCCGATTCGAACTGCAGCGTCAAGCCGAGGTACACGAAGAAGAAGAGCTTCATCAAGAAGACCACTTCGGCGTAGATCGACCGATCGAAGGCGCTGATCGCCTCGCCCACGGCGCGCCCTTCCAGCTGGGCGGCGCGTTGCAGGCGCTCGCGCAGGAAACCGGGCGGATTCGAGATCACGACGCCCGCCACCAGGGCCGTCACGGCGCCCGAGAACTCCATCACCTCGCTCGCGCCGTACAGCACGAACACGAAGGCAAAGACCGCCGAAAAGAAGTGCGGCAGACGGCGCGCACCGCTTTGCAGGTACAGCCACACAATGCCGCCCGCGATGCCGAGGATGGAGGCCATGATGGGCTTGACGGTGACATCACGCGCCAAATCGATGCCGGACATCTCGCCGCCCAAGGCCAAGGGCAACAGCCCGAATGGCACCACGATCGTCAACACGTCCGTCAGCGCACTCTCGAGCGCCAGCACGGTCTTACTGCGCTCATGCAGCGGCAGCGCCGCCACCATCGGCAAGACCACGGCCGAGGAGGTACCGGACAGGATCCCGCCCAGAATCAAGGCGGGCCAAAAGCCGAGGTGATCCTGCGCGAAATAGGCCACC
>JBILXQ010000450.1:0-2740 GCA_044378375.1 Planctomycetota bacterium | reverse complement strand
TTTGCAGCGAAAGCGCTGCACGAGGCGGTTGTCACAGCGGCGCCAATAGTGGCCCTTGTGCTGGAAGGCAAAGCGCGCCTGGCCGGCGCAGGAGGGGTGTGGACAGAAGGCAGGTGTGAAGGCGGTCATGGCGTAGGTGCTCCGCCCATACGGACGAAGCGCGCACGCCAGATGGGACAGCTAGTTGGGATTTCTATGCACACTGGTCGGGGCCAGTATCGAAAGTTGAGCTCGAGTTCCTGTCAACCTCCTGTGAACCCCCACACTGCACATATCCCCCGCTCCCTCCATCGTATAGAGTCCTCTCCTACCCCATGCCCCTCGCTCTCCGTCACCCCCTCCGCAGCACCACCCTCCTCGGTTGCCTGCTCCTCCTAGCGAGCGGTTGCACCACGGCTGGCAATTACAAGTCCCAAGCGGATACAGAGGTCACTCAACTCGTTGAGCAACGGCGCGCGCAGCTCAAGATCCCGGGGGCTTTCACTCTGGAACCACGCGCGCAGACACTTCGTACGCGCCTAGCGAGTGGCGAGTCGGCACCGGTCTTTACGCTTGTCGACACACTGGCGATTGCGGCGGAGAACAGTCGCGATGTGCAGTCGCGCAAGGAGCGGTTGTACTTGGCGGCCTTGGATTTGACGCTTGAGCGCTGGCGCTTTGGTGTGCAGTCGGGGCTGACCTTGGAGGCGTTCGTGGACGGGGACTCGGAGGCCGCGACCGAGGCACGTGGGGATGCGGCTCTGACTTTCTCGAAGCTTTTGGGTGATGGTACGGAGGTCGTTGCTAGCGCTGGATTGGATTTGGCGCGTAGCCTGATCTCCTCGGATGGATGGAATCCTGTATCCGACCTAGGAGTGACGATTACGCGTCCGCTGTTGGCGGGTGCGGGTGCGGAGATCGTGCAGGAGCCGTTGACGCAGGCCGAGCGCGACTTGGTGTATGAGGCACGCTCGTTCGAGCGTTTCCGGCGCACGTTTGCTTTTGATGTGGCCTCACGCTGGTACCGCTTGTTGCAGACGCGCGACGAGGTGACGAACCAAGAGGTGAACGTCAAAAATCTTGTACAACTCTCGGAGCGCAACCGGGCCTTGGCTGAGGCTGGGCGTCTGTCTGAGCTTGAATTTGGTCAGGCGCGTCAAAATGAATTGCGCTCGCAGAATCAGCTGTTGTCGGCGCGCGAGCGGTATGCGCGCGAAATCGATGAGTTTGCTCTGTTTCTAGGCTTGCCGGTGGGGACTGTGCTGGAGTTGGATCCCCGCGGTCTGTCGGATCTAGTTGCTACAGGAGCAAGCTCCGTAACCATCGAGGAAGCGTTGGCCATCGACTTGGCGCTGGGCGAGCGCTTGGACTACAAGAACACTCTTGGGGCTGTGGAGGACGCGCAGCGTCGCTTGAAGATCGCTGAAGATGCCTTGCAGGCGTCCATGTCACTCGTGGTCGACGCCTCGGCGACCAGTGAAGCGGGGCAGCCGTTGGACTACGACGCAGACCGCATTGGCTGGTCGGCTGGTCTGCAATTCACTGCGCCTTGGGAGAAGCTGCCGCAGCGTAATGTTGCGCGCGCAGCCTTGATCAACTGGACCGCCGCGCAGCGCGAGGCCGAGCGGAGCGAGGATACGATTCGTGCTGACCTGCGTGATTCGCTGCGTCAGGTGGTTAGCAACGAAGAGTCGTATGCGATCCAGCTCAACGCGCAGTCCTTGGCCGCCACACGCGTGGAAAGTGCGCGCCTGTCCTTGGACGCCGGCCGCGCGGATACGCGCGACTTGCTGGAGGCCGAGGAATCTTTGTTGTCGGCCAGCAACGCAGCCACGGGCGCGTTGGTCGACTGGGTGCTGGCACGCATGTCGGCGTACCTGGATATGGAACGTTTGCAGGTCGATGAAGGCGGCATCTTGCTGCTGGAGCCTGCAGTGCCAGCCGCTGCGCAAGCTCGTGCTGGCCGGATGGATGTAGCTCGGAGGGACGAAGGATGAAGCGCACATGGATCTGGGTGGCTGTCGTGGTCGCCGTGGCGGTTGTGGGTTGGCTGTCCTTTGGCCGTAGTGGCACGCAAGTGGATGGCGCGGTGCGTGGCGCCAAGGTGCGCCGTGGGCCGCTCAAGGTGTCCGTGGTGCAGCGGGGGAATCTGGCCGCGCGCGACGCCAATAGCGTCAAGAGCGAGGTCGAGGGCCAGAGTACGATCCTGTGGCTGATTGCCGAGGGCACACAGGTCAAGCCGGGCGATCTGTTGGTCGAACTGGATGCGTCCGATTTGCTTGACAAGAAGGTGGCCCAAGAGATCGCAGTGCAGAACGCCGAGGCTTCCTTTCAGAAGTCCAAGGCGCAGTACGACATCCAAGAGAGTCAGAATCGATCGGACATCGAAGCGGCAGAACGCAAATTGACGTTCGCGCGCATCGATAAGGAGAAGTACGAGGCTGCAAACGGCGACTATGCCCAGCTGCAAGCCGCAGCGGAGGAGAAGATCAAGCTGGCTGAGGGCGAGTTGGCCAAGTCCAAGAACACGTACGATTGGTCTAAGCAACTGGCGGCGAAGGGCTTTCTGACACAGAGCGAGTTGGACCGTGACGAATTGGATTTCCAGCGTGCCCAAGTGAGCTTGGACCAAGCTCGTCGCACGATGCAGCTGCTGGTTGATTACGACGCACCGCGCAAGCGCGCCGAGTTGGAGGCGGATTTGCGCGAGACGCAGCGCGGTCTGGATCGCGCCAACCTCGAAGCTACTTCGAAGATCGTC
>JBILXQ010000451.1:0-2740 GCA_044378375.1 Planctomycetota bacterium | reverse complement strand
CGATCATGGTCTCGCTGCCCTTTGAAGTACCGCTGCTGAAGGGGCGCGTGAGCGAAGCACGAGTGGAGTGGAGCAACCAGCTGCCCTTCACCAACCTGCAGCTGTTCCAACTGGCTGCCGTGCTGCTGATTTTCATCTGTTTCTCCGGTGTGCCCGCGTACTTGCGCACGGGGCGTGGTGACTACGTCACGCGCCTCTTCGCCGGCTTCGCGCAGTGGATCCGCGATGAGATGGTGTATCCCGTCATGGGTCGCGAGCAGGGCGCCAAGCTGCTGCCGTACTTCCTGACGATCTTCTTCTTCATCATGTTCATGAACTTGTTGGGTCTGCTGCCGGGCGCTGCCACGGCCACAGCCAGTATCTTCGTGACGATGGCGCTGGCCTTGACCACGCTGATCATGATGATTGGTGGCGGCATGGCGGTGCAGGGCCCAGTCGCGTACTGGAAGCACTTGGTACCGCATGTTCCGGCCGCGATCTGGCCGCTGATGTTCCTCGTCGAGGTCGTTGGCGTGCTGGTCAAGCCGTTCGCGTTGATGATTCGTCTCTTCGCGAACATGACAGGTGGACACTTGGTCGTGCTGTCGTTCATGGGCCTCTTGTTCCTGGTTGCAGGCAAAGCCACTGGCGCAGTCGAAGGCAACCCAGCAGGAGCGTGGGCGGCCTCGCCGCTCGTCGTCGGCTTCGCGGTCTTCATCATGATCGTCGAGAGCTTCGTGGCGCTGCTTCAAGCGTATGTGTTCACGATGCTGTCGCTCCTTTTCATCCAATCTTCACTCCACCCCGAGCACTGAAACCACCCCGAGCACTGATGCGCCGTCTTTGATGGCAAGTCCCGCTGCTCGGGGACGACAAGCACCGCGGCTCCCGCCGCATCAACCTCAGAAAGAAAGCTAGAAGGACAATGGTCGAAGCGAACGAAGTGATGGGTCTGGCCAAGCTGGGCGCTGGTATCGGCGCGGGCCTCTGCGCCATTGGCGCCGGCATGGGTATCGGCAAGATCGGCGCCGCCGCCAACGAAGGCATCGCGCGTCAACCGGAAGCTGCCGGCGATATCCGTGGCGGCTCGATCATCATGGCCGCTCTGATTGAAGGCGTCGCGCTCTTCGCGGTCGTCGTCACCCTGCTGATCGCCATCGGCTGACCCCATCGCCGTCAAGCTTGCTTGACGGCACGCTGTGCGGCGCGAGCTGCACAGCACAATCAGGGAGCTGCGTCCTCCCACCGACCTCGGTTGGTGGGAGGCCGTGCGGTCCCCAATAAGCACACAACCCCGTAGCGTAGACAGCGGAGCTCGATACAAGTGGACAGCCTGGCACTGATCGCGTTGGCAGACGGCGGATTCGATCCGCTAAAGCTCGACCACTTCAGCAACTTCTTCTGGACCCTCATCATCTTCTTCGCGGCTTTGGCCCCGATTTGGATCGTGGTCATGAAGCCGGTAACGCGTGCCCTCACGGAGCGCGATGCCAAGGCTTCGGAGGCCATTGAGAAGGCTCAGGCCGCGTCTCGTGAAGCTGAGTCGGCCCGCGCGGCCGTCGAGGCCAACTTGCGCGATGCCAACCAGAAGGCTGCTGCTCTCCTCGCCGATGCGCGCGCGCGCGCTGAAGAGCTGGAGAAGAGCCTCAAGGACCAAGCCATGAAGGAAGCCTCGGCGCTCTTGGAACGCGCCAAAGCTGAGATCAAGGCCGAGCAAGACAAGGCGCTCTCCGCCATCCGCGCCGAAGTTGTCGAAGTGTCACTCCAGGCCGCTGGCAAGGTCATCGCTAAGAAGATCGATGCAGCGGACGACCGTCGCATGGTCGAGGAACTGGTCGGCGCCGCCGCCGGGAGCCGCAGGTGATCGTCGACGCGGTAGCAGCGCGCTGGACTGGCGCGCTCTGGAATACAGCACAGCGTCAAGGCGCCTTGACAGCTGTGTCGGCTGACATGGGCCGTTTGGCCACGCACATGGCCGGCCCGGGTGCGAAAACCCGCTTGACACACCCCGGTATCGATGCGGCCGCGCGCCGTGCCGCGATCGAGGGTGCATTGGTGGGCTGCCATCAACTGACGCGCAACTTTGTGGCTCTGGCGTTTGATCGCCGCCGCGAAGCTCTGTTGGCGGATGCTCCGGCTGCCTGGTCAGCGCGCGAGCGGCAAGAGCGCAACGAAGTGGAAGGTGTCGTCGAGTCGGCGCGGCCGCTCGCGGATGCCGACCTGCGTACGCTTGCTACCCAGCTTGGTACCACGCTGGGCAAGACGGTCATTCTTAAGAACAAGATCGTGCCGGAACTCATCGGCGGCGCTCGCGTCGTTGCTGGCAACCGCATGATCGACTGGTCGGTGCAAGGCCGCATGGAAGCCTTGCGTCGCCGCATGCTCGACGCGCGTCTGCCTTCCTGAGCAGGCGCCGCTCTCCCGAAACCACACACAGCACACTGAAGAAGCAAGACAAATGGACCTGAGACCCGCAGAAGTAACGTCGATCCTCGAGAAGGAGATCGCGTCGTACAAGGGCGAGACGGCGATGACGAGCGTGGGCACCGTGCTGTCGGTAGGCGACGGTGTTGCTCGCGTCTACGGCCTCGATGGCTGCATGATGAACGAGCTGCTCGAGTTCCCGGGCGGCGTGCGCGGCGTGGCATTGAACCTCGAAGAGGACAATGTCGGTTGCGTGTTGCTTGGCGATGCCACGAAGGTCAAGGAGGGCGACACCGTGCGCTCGACCGGCCGCGTCATCTCCGTGCCCACGGGCATG
>JBILXQ010000061.1:0-9515 GCA_044378375.1 Planctomycetota bacterium | reverse complement strand
AGAGGTCGACAACCTGATCCTCAACTCGCTGCACGAAGACCCGACCAAGAGCCACGAAGAGGCTCTGCTCAAGATCTACTCGCGTCTGCGTCCGGGCAACCCGGTGCAGATCGAGAAGGCGCGCGAGCTCTTCCACGAGAAGTTCTTCGATGCGCAACGCTACCGCCTCGGTCGCGTGGGTCGCTTCCGCTTGAACCGCAAGTTCGGGCTCACGACGAACGAAGAAGTCCAAACCCTGACGGCGGACGACTTCGTCAACTGCATCAAGTACATCATCGGCCTGCGCGCCGGTAAGGGCGAGATTGACGACATCGACAACCTCGGCAACCGCCGTGTGCGTTCGATTGCCGAGCTCGCTGCCGACGAGTTCCGCAAGGGTCTGCTCAAGCTGCGCCGTACGGCGCAGGAGCGCATGAACCTGGAGAACCCGGAGACTGTCAGCCCGCGTACTCTGATCAACGCCAAGACCTTCAGCAGCGCCGTCGAGTACTTCTTCGGCCGTAGTGAGTTGTCGCAGGTCGTCGACCAGGCCAACCCCCTGTCGCAGCTGACTCACGAGCGCCGCTTGTCGGCCCTCGGACCTGGTGGTCTGAACCGCAAGCGTGCTGGCTTTGATGTGCGCGACGTGCACCTCTCGCACTACGGTCGCTTGTGCCCGATCGAAACCCCGGAAGGCTCGAACATCGGTCTAATCTCGTCGTTGGCGATGTACGCACGCCTCGACGCCTATGGCTTCTTGTGCGCGCCGTACCGCAAGGTCAAGAACGGCAAGTTGACCGACGAGGTCGATTACCTGCGCGCCGATCAAGAAACGGGCAAGGTCATGGCACCGGCTGACGTGGCCATCGCCAAGGACGGTTCGATCGTGGGCGAGCGCGTGCTGGCGCGCAAGGACGGCGACAACTACGAAGTTCCGCCGACCGAAGTCGACTATGTCGACGTCTCGCCGGCGCAGATCATCGGTGTTTCCGCGGCCCTGATTCCGTTCCTCGAGCACGACGACGCCAACCGCGCGTTGATGGGTTCGAACATGCAACGCCAGGCCGTGCCGTTGCTCCGTCCGGAAGTGCCGATCGTCGGCACCGGTATGGAGAAGCAAGTGGCGCGCAACTCGAACATGCCGCTGTACGCCGAGAAGGCTGGTACGGTGCGCTATGTCGATGCGACCAAGATCCTCGTCGATGACGATGAGTATCCGTTGCAGAAGTTCCGCGGCATGAACGAGCGGACGACCCAGAACCACCGTCCGGTGGTGAAGGAAGGTCAGAAGGTTGAGAAGGGCACATTGCTCGCAGACGGCGCTTCCAGCGCTGGCGGTGAGTTGGCGCTCGGCAAGAACCTCTTGGTCGCCTTCATGACCTACGACGGCTTCAACTACGAGGACGCCATCCTCGTGTCGGAACGCCTGGCTCGCGACGACGTCTTCACCTCGATCCACATCGAGGAGTACGAGGTCGAAATCCGCGAGACCAAGCTCGGCAAGGAAGAGTTCACGCGCGACATCCCCAATGTGGGCGAGAAGGCCTTGTCGAACCTCGACGAAGCCGGCATGGTGCGCGTCGGTACCTTTGTCGAAGCCGGTGACATTCTCGTCGGCAAGGTCGCTCCGAAGAGCAAGAGCGAACTGACGCCGGAAGAGAAGCTGCTGCACGCGATCTTCGGCAAGGCCGGTGTCGATGTGAAGAACGCCAGCCTCACGATGCCTCCGGGCACGCGCGGTGTGGTGATCGACGCCCAGAAGTACTCGCGTCGCGTAAACTTGACAGACGCCGAGCGTCTCAAGGCCTTGACGGTCATCCGTGACGCCGAGAAGGACTTCCTCACGGCGTTGAAGGATTACACCGCGGGCATGTTGCGCGAAGTCAAGAACGCGCTGGGCGGCGATGTGACGGACGACTTGACGGGTTCCCCGGCAAGCATTGATGACACGGCTACCTTTGACGAGCTGCGGCGCGTCAAGTTGCTGTGCCGCCAGAGCGCGGAGAGCCATCCGTCGAAGGACAAGCGCGAGAAGGCCTTGACCGTCATCGACGAGTACACGGCCAAGATCGAAGGCAAGGAAGCCGACAAGAACAAGATCGTCAACCGCCTCTCGCGCGGCGACGAATTGCCTACCGGCGTGCTCGAGAAGGTCATGATCTACGTGGCCACCAAGCGCAACTTGTCGGTCGGTGACAAGATGGCCGGTCGTCACGGCAACAAGGGCGTGATCTCCAAGATCTGCCCGATCGAAGACATGCCGTACCTCGAGGACGGCACGTCGGTCGACATCGTCTTGAACCCGCTCGGCGTGCCGAGCCGTATGAACGTCGGCCAGATTCTCGAAACGCACTTGGGCGTCGCTGCGCGCGAGCTCGGTGTGCGTTGCGTGACTCCCGCCTTCGACGGTGCCGACGAAGAAGAGATCGAAGCGTTGCTGACCGAAGCCGGCCTGCCGACTTCGGGTAAGCGTCGCCTCTACGACGGCCGCACCGGCATGCAGTTCGAGCAAGACGTCACCGTGGGCGTGATGTACATGCTGAAGCTGCACCACCTCGTCGATGAGAAGGTGCACGCCCGCGCAACTGGTCCGTACTCGCTCATCACGCAGCAGCCGCTGGGTGGTAAGGCGCGCTTCGGCGGTCAGCGCTTCGGCGAGATGGAAGTGTGGGCCCTTGAGGCGTACGGCGCGGCGGCGATCCTGCAAGAGCAGCTCACCGTCAAGTCGGACGACGTCGACGGCCGCACGAAGATCTACGAATCAATGGTCAAGGGTCTCAACATCCTTGAACCGGGTACTCCGGTGTCGTTCGAGGTGCTAACGAACGAGATCAAGGGCCTGGGCTTGAACATGGAACTGCACAAGAAGGCCGCGAGCCTCTGATAGGAGACGGGACCATGAGCGACATGATGTACACGCGCGTCAACGACTACGGCTCCGTCACGATTTCGCTGGCCAGCCCGGAAGACATCCGGTCCTGGTCGTACGGCGAGGTCAAGAAGCCGGAGACGATCAATTACCGTACTTACCGTCCGGAGCGCGACGGTCTGTTCTGCGAGCGCATCTTCGGTCCTGAGAAGGACTGGGAGTGCTTCTGCGGCAAGTACAAGGGCATCAAGCACAAGGGCATCGTTTGCGACAAGTGCGGCGTGATGATCACGCACAGCCGCGTACGTCGTAAGCGCATGGGCCACATCAACCTGGCCGCGCCCGTCGCGCACATCTGGTTCTTCAAGGCGATGCCGTCGCGCTTGGGCAACCTGTTGGGCGTCAAGGTGTCGAACCTTGAGCGCGTCATCTACTTCCAGGACTACATCGTCGTGGATCCGGGTGATACGCCGCTCGAAGAGCACCAACTGCTCACCGAAGAGGAATACCGCAAGGAGCGCGCGAAGTACGGCTCCGAGTTCGACGCCGACATGGGCGCCGAGGCGGTCAAGAAGATGCTGCGCCGCTTGGACCTCCACAAGCTGTCGGAGGAACTGCGCGAAGAGCTGGTCTCGACCAAGAGCAAGCAGCGCATCAAGGACATCATCAAGCGTTTGCGCACCGTCGAGATGCTGCGTGACTCGGGGCAAAACGCCGAGCACATGGCCCTCGAGGTGATCCCGGTCATCCCGCCGGATCTGCGCCCGCTGGTGTTGCTGGACTCGGGCAACTTTGCCACGAGCGACTTGAACGACCTCTACCGTCGTTTGATCAACCGCAACAACCGCCTCAAGAAGTTGCTCGACCTCAATGCGCCTGAGGTCATCATCCGCAACGAGAAGCGCATGTTGCAGCAGTCGGTCGACGCGTTGTTCGACAACGGTCGTTGCCGTCGCCCGGTGCTCGGCTCGAGCAACCGCCCGCTCAAGTCCTTGACGGACATGATCAAGGGCAAGCAAGGTCGCTTCCGCGAGAACTTGCTGGGTAAGCGCGTGGACTACTCGGCGCGTTCGGTCATCGTCGTCGGTCCCGAACTGCGTTTGCACCAGTGCGGTTTGCCGAAGAAGGTCGCGTTGGAGTTGTTCCAACCCTTCATCATCCGTCGTTTGAAGGAGCTGCAACTCGCGGACACGATCAAGTCCGCCAAGCGCATGCTCGAGCGTCGCGATGAAGAAGTGTGGGACATCCTCGAGGAGGTCATCCGTGACCACCCCGTGTTGTTGAACCGCGCCCCGACCTTGCACCGCGTCGGCATCCAGGCCTTCGAGCCCGTGCTGATCGAAGGCAACGCCATCCGTCTGCAACCGCTGGTCTGTGGCGGCTTCAACGCCGACTTCGACGGCGACCAGATGGCTGTGCACTTGCCGCTGTCCTACGAAGCGCAAATCGAAGCCGCGACCTTGATGTTGTCCACCAACAACATCTTCTCGCCTGCCAACGGTGCGCCGATCATTTCGCCGTCCCAGGACATGGTTCTGGGCATCTACTACTTGTCGAAGTCGGCCCAAGGCGATCGCACCAAGGTGCGCACGTTCGGGTCTACGTCAGAGCTGTTCCTAGCCAAGGGGCACCGCGACGGTTCCGCCGATGTGCGCACGCACCAACCGGTGCGCTTGCGCATGGAGGCCGGCCGTCTGGTCAAGCTCCATCCGGACCGCTCGCCCGTCGAAGTGGCGGCGGACGGCAAGATCGAAGATAGCGGCAAGCGCGGCTACCTCGAGACGACTTACGGCCGCGTGCTGTTCAACGACATCCTTCCGCCGGGGATGCCGTTCTACAACTACGAGCTGAACAAGAAGGCCATTCAGAACCTCATCTCGGACTGCCATCGCTTGCTGGGCCGCGACGCGACCCTCAAGTTGCTGGACGATTTGAAGGACATCGGCTTCCGTAGCTCGACTGCTGCCGGCATGTCGTTCGGTAAGGACGACATGCGCGTGCCGCAAGGCAAGCGCGCCATCCTCGACGCCACCCAGAAGGAAATCGACAAGGTCGAGAAGAACTTCCAGAAGGGTGTGATTACGGAAGGCGAGCGCTACCTGAAAATCGTCGACCTGTGGACACACGCCCGCGAAAAGGTCGGCGAGGAATTGATGGGTGTCCTGCGCGAGGACTACGACGACAAGACTGGCTACATCAACCCGATCTACTGCATGGTCACCTCGGGTGCGCGCGGTTCGATCGACCAGGTGCGTCAGCTCGGCGGTATGCGCGGTTTGATGGCCAAGCCCTCGGGCGAGATCATCGAAACGCCGATCAAGGCGAACTTCCGCGAAGGCTTGAAGGTGCTCGAGTACTTCTCGTCCACCCACGGCGCGCGTAAGGGTCTAGCCGACACCGCGCTCAAGACGGCCGACGCCGGTTACTTGACGCGTAAGTTGACGGACGTCGCCCAGAACGTGGTCATCACGATGGAAGACTGCGGCACGCAAAACGGCGTGTACAAGTCGGCCGTCTACAAGGGTGAGAAGGTCTCCCTCAAGCTCTCGGCCGCGATTCGTGGCCGCGTGGCGGGTGAGACGCTCGTGGATCCGCGCAATGATGAGATCATCGTGCGTGCCAACGAGCTGATCACCGAAGCCATCGGCGATCGCATCAATGACGCGGGCTTTGAACGCGTCAAGGTGCGTGGTCCGTTGATGTGCGAGGCTCCGCTCGGTACCTGCGCGCGTTGCTATGGCATGGACCTCTCGCGCGGCACTCTGGCCGAGCGTGGTCTGGCCGTCGGCATCATCGCCGCTCAGTCGATCGGCGAACCTGGTACTCAGCTGACCATGCGTACCTTCCACATCGGTGGTACGGCCAGCCGTTCGATCGAAGAGAACGATCGCAAGGCCAAGCGCGAAGGCCGCATTGTCTACACCGGCACGATCAAGACGGTCGTGAATGCGGAAGGCAAGAAGGTTGTCCTTTCGCGTAACGGCGAGCTGATTCTGTTCGATGCGCGCGAGCGTGAGATCGAACGCTACAGCGTGCCGGTTGGCGCCGAACTGATCGTTGCTGACGGTCAGACGGTCAAGGCCAGCGAAGTGCTGTGCCGTTGGGACCCGCACAACGTGCCGATCTTGTCGGCCGAAGCTGGCACCATCCACTACCAGGGCCTAGTTGAAGGCAAGACCCTCAAGGTCGAGAAGGATGCCCGCCGCGGCACCGTGCGCAAGCAGGTGATCGAGCACAAGGGCGACATCCATCCCGAGCTGATCCTCAAGAACAAGTCGGGCGAGGTCATCGCGCAATACGCGATCCCCGAGCGCGCTTACATTGAGGTCGAGGACGGAGCCAAGATCGCGGCCGGTGCCATGATCGCGAAGACGGCTCGTGAAGCTGCGGGTACGCAGGACATCACGGGTGGTTTGCCGCGCGTGACCGAGCTGTTCGAAGCGCGTCGCCCGAAGGATCCGGCTGTCATGTCGGAACTCGATGGCATCGTGGAAATTGGCGATAAGAAGCGCAACAAGCGCACCATCATCGTCAAGGCCCTCGGTGGCAAGGGCGAGACGCTCCAAGAAGTCGAGCACAGCGTGCCGCAAGGCAAGCACATCCGCGTCCACAAGGGCGACGAAGTGCGTGCTGGTGAGTCGCTGGTCGAAGGCCCGTTGGATCCGCACGAGTTGCTACGCATCCGTGGCGAAGAGTCGGTCCTCGAGTACCTCCTGCGCGAAATTCAAAATGTGTATCGCAGCCAGTCGGTAACGATTGACGACAAGCACATTGAGATCATCCTCTCGCAGATGACTCGCAAGGTCTTGGTCAAGGATCCGGGTAACTCGGACTTCCTGCCGGGCGCGGTGATCGACAAGTTCCGCTTCCGCCGCGAGAACGAGAAGCTGCGCAAGGAGAAGAAGAAGCCGGCCAACGGCGAAACCTTGCTCTTGGGTGTGACCAAGGCCAGCCTCTCGTCCGACTCGTTCATCTCGGCTGCCTCCTTCCAGGAGACGACCAAGGTGCTCACCGAGGCGGCCATCGCGGGCAAGCGCGACATGCTCGTGGGCCTGAAGGAAAATGTGATCTTGGGTCACATGGTTCCGACGGGTACGGGCTTCCGCGACCACTACCGCACCCGCGTCAAGAAGAACATCGACTTCGGCGAGATCAGCACGGGGCTCGGCTTCTCGGGCTTGACCCCGACGCGCGAAGCCGACATCGAAGGCTTGCTCTCGGGCACCGGCTTCGGCGGGGGCTTCGGGCAAGGCTTTGGCGGTGCGACTCTCGCAGCCACCGGTTCGGAAGGCGCCTTTGGCGGTCGCGGCGTGCTCAGCGCCGCTGACGCGGCTGAAGCGGGTCTCGGCGGTGAGTTGGAGCCGGAATTGGGCGGCGGGCTACCTGGCTCGGGCGCTGAAGATTCCGACGACGACGACTTCGACGATTCCGAAGCCGGGGACTTTGAAGGCGACGAGGGCAGCCTCGACGCCGACGAGTGATCCTCAGGACAAACTCAGCTTCCAACTGTCCGCTGGGCCTTCTCAGCGGACAGTAGGGGCTTGACGCAAGACTCTCTGACCGTACACTGTTCCTCCCTCGAACTCGCGGCACTCCGCCGCGGACCGCCCCTGCAACGGGGCACGACAAGCGCTCATGCCGACGATCAATCAACTGGTTCGCAAAGGCCGCACGAAGCTGCCGAACCGCTCGAAGTCGCCCGTTCTGGACAAGTGCCCGCAGCGTCGCGGTGTTTGCCTCATCGTGAAGACGCAGACGCCCAAGAAGCCGAACTCGGCTTTGCGGAAGATCGCGCGTATTCGCTTGTCGAACGGCAAGGAAATCACCGGTTACATCCCGGGTGAAGGCCACAACCTGCAGGAGCACTCGGTGGTGCTCGTGCGTGGTGGCCGTGTGCGCGACCTCCCCGGCGTGCGCTACCACATCGTGCGCGGCACCCTCGACTCCTCAGGTGTCGATGGCCGTACGATCAGCCGTTCGAAGTACGGCACCAAGCGTCCGAAGAAGTGACCTAACTCGCCCCTCTCCCTAACGCACGCCTGCCCCTAACGCACGATCATGCCGCGTAACTACAAGTCCACTGCCGCCTTGCTCGATCCGGACCCGAAGTTCGGTTCGATGCTGGCCACCAAGATCATCAACAAGCTGATGTACGACGGTAAGAAGTCCACCGCTCAGGGGATTTTTTACGAAGCCATCGAATTGGCGATGAAGCGTCTGCCGGATTGCCAAGATCCGGTCGAGATGTTCACCAAGGCCATCGACAACGTCCGCCCCATGGTGGAAGTGCGCAGCAAGCGCGTCGGTGGCGCGAACTACCAGGTTCCGCGCGAAGTCAAGCGCGCGCGCCAGCAGTCGCTCGCCATTCGTTGGTTGGTCGACAACTCGCGCAAGAAAAAGGGTAAGCCGATGGCCAAGCGCTTGGCCGAGGAACTGTCCGACGCGTACCAGGGCCAAGGCGCCTCGGTGCAGTGGAAGGAACAGGTCCACAAGATGGCCGAGGCCAACAAGGCCTACGCGCACTACGCCTCCCACTGATCGTAGGGCTGTTTTACGGCTCCGGATTGGTCCGGAGTCGACCCAAGAAGGCCGCGTAAGCGGCCTTTTTGCGTAGGTGTGGGGGACGGAGTGTGAAAAATCGACCCCTAGACTCCTTTTTTTACAAGCGAGTCCGGCTGTTATGCCGCAGCCCTTTAGGAATGCTTATTTGAGAAAAAATTTCCATTGCCTCTAGATAGCCGCTATTGTTTTTGGCCGTCCCTATGAAGCTCATCCTCGCTACTACACTCGTCTCCAGTACGGTCTTTGCGACCTACCTCCTCGCCTCTGCTTCCGGTGGTACCTCGGTTTCCACGGTAAGTGTCGGTCAACTTCACGCCTCCATCACTGCTTCGGCGCCTGCGGTCGCCGCTGTCGGTAGTGAGGCTTCCAGCCAATCAGCGCTCGTGGGCGTTGGTGGTTCGGCGGTGAACTATTGCAGCTCCACGCCCAATAGCTTTGGCACCCCGTCCGTAATTGGCTACACGGGTTCCTTGTCATTGGCTGCTGGAACCTTCGGTTTGACCGCCAGCGGCTTGCCGGTGGATCCTCTGAGCTGGGGCGTCTTTACCTACGGCCAAACACCGTTCAACACCAGCTTTGGTCACGGCACGCTGTGCATCAATCCGCTGGGTGGCATTGGCCGCATGTCGAATCAAACGCTGAACAGCAGCACCGTGTCGCGTTCGATGGTGAGTGCGCCCGCGGAATTCATGCCGTTTACGCCGGCCAGCACTTGGCTCTTCCAGTTCTGGTACCGCAATCCGGCCGCTGGTTATCCGAATTTCAATCTGTCGGACGCGCTGCGCGTGCAGTTCGCTCCCTGATCGAAATTCTGAGCTCTAGGGCAGATGCGTGGTTCCTCGTTGGGAACCACGCATCTGTTTCTAGGTGGATAGTTCGCCACAAAAACTGAGATTAGTTGTCCGGTAGAGTGCGCCTATTTGCGCTTCTGCGCCGTTGCCCGGCGCCTACTTGGTGCACTGCGGGGCAAACGACTTTTCTCTGTCGTGGTCTTGAATTGCATTGCAGGACTTGTTTCTCTGTTTGGCTATGAAACTGATCCTCACGACCGCGATCACCGCCTCGACCGTGTTTGCTGCTTATCTCTTGGCCAACGAGCCTCAGC
>JBILXQ010000449.1:0-2763 GCA_044378375.1 Planctomycetota bacterium | reverse complement strand
CCAACTCAGGCACCAAGTCCTAACGTTAATGGCTAGACAGATCGCTTGGTAGGCGCGTGCCGATCATGCATTTGCGCTAGGCGATACCAAGCACCTTAGGATTCGGGTGATCTTCCTTGTTGACTGTATCCAAGTGGATACAATCAGCGGGTGACCGAAGTCCTGCAAACCGAGCGCTTCCGTCGCTGGCTCGAACGGCTGCGCGACCGTCGCGCACGCGCCCGGATCGCCGCGCGAATCGTCGCCGTACAGGAAGGTCACCTCGGAGACTGGAAAGCGATCGACCGCACCATCTCGGAACTACGCGTATCGATCGGACCTGGATACCGCATCTACTTCACGCGACGCGGCAAGACGCTCATCATCCTGCTTGCTGGTGGCGACAAACAATCCCAGCAACGCGACATCGAAGCAGCACGACGCCTCGCAGAAGCACTCAATAACCCCGACGAAAGCTAGCCCATGACATCCAAACAACGAGTTAGTACCTCCAAGAAGCAGTCTTCCCGCTCCGCAGCCAAGACGAGGCCGCGCAAGGGAGCGAAGCTCTCCAAGTTCGACGCAGCGGACTTGCTCGATTGTGAGGAGACGGTCGTCGAATTCATCGATGCTGCGCTTGAGACGGGTGACCCTGCTGTGCTGATCCGTGCACTTGGCGTGGTGGCGCGCGCTAAGGGCATGGCGCAGGTTGCAAAGCGATCGGGCCTAGGTCGAGAGAGTCTGTACAAAGCGCTACAGCCCTCCTCACATCCTCGACTTGAGACCATCCTACGCGTAGCGCAGGCGCTAGGAATTAGGCTGCATGCCTCCGCAGCGTGAACGATCACGAGTCCCTTCCAATGGGCCGCGCCACCATCCGCGAGCAGCGCACGCTCCACAGTTCGATCTAGGGCGTATGCCAACTCAGACACCAAGTCCTCAAACTAGTGGCTATGAAACATCTTTTGGTCTCCGCTCTCCTGCCCCTGTCGTTGGCTCTACTCGGTGCCTGCAACCACACCAGCACGCCAGCCAAGTCAGCCCAGCTCGAACCGTACACCTGTGGTTCGATGCAACGCCTCCATACGATCGATGGCATCTACCTCGGTAGCCAGCCCGCGCAAGCGGACTTGACACAGGCCAAATAGACCGGAATCAAGACGGTGGTGAGTCTGCGCCACACGGCCGAGGTGAAGGACTGGGATGAGGCTGCTTCAGTGCGCGCACAGGGCATGGAGTGGATCCAGATCCCTTGGAATGGCCCCGATCAGCTGACGGATGAGGTCTTCGACCGCTCGCGCGAGGCGTTGCGCAGCGCCCAGCGGCCGATGCTGTTCCATTGCGGCAGCGGCAACCGCGTGGGAGCCGTGTGGATCGCCTTCCGTGTGCTCGACGAGGGACTGCCCTTAGAAGCCGCGGTCACCGAGGCCAAGACCATTGGCCTGAAGACGCCCGAGTTCGAGACCAAAGCGCGCGACTATGTTGCCCGCAAGGTGAAGGGTTGACGCTAGACTGAGGGCATGAAGAAGGCCGTGCTCATTGCTTGGCTGCTGCTGCCCGCTGTGGCCGCGGCGTACCACTACGGACCGGGTCAGGAGGCCTTGCGCCTCGATGATGCTGGCTCCGCCATCGCCCGCGGACGCGCAGCGTCAGCACTCGCACGCGCGACAGCCGCCCAAGAGGGTGATGCGGCCGCGCGCGAACACTGGGCCACGGCAGATGAGGCCTTTGGTGAAGCACTGACCTTGCTGCCCAAGGATCGTGTCGCGGAAACGCGCGCGGTGATCTTGGAGCGTGCCAAGGCGCAGATGCAGACGAGCCAGTTGCCTGAGGCGCGCCGCACGCTGGAAACCTTGGTTGACGAGCTGACGCGCGACAAAGCAGCGGATGCGCTGCAACTCGCCGACGCACGCGAGACCTTGGCCAACGCACAGTACTACACCACTTGGCTGATGCGCCTTGAAGGCCTGCCGCGCGAAGAGTGGCTCAAGGAGATCGAGGCGAGCCGCCAGAACTACACGCTGCTCGCCGAACAGAGCAAGGAAGCCGGCGATACCAACGGCGCTGCCAAGCAAGCGACCAATGTCGAGTCAGCAGTGCGACTGGCGCGCATTGACTTGAAAGAGCTGCAAGGCATTCCCTTGCCCTCGACGTGAGAAGGTTGCGGATCCGGGCGCGGTCGCGCTGGAAACAAACCTAGCAAGTCCAAAGGTCAAAAGCCCGGTGATGCACGTGGCGCTGGCGGCGGTGATCCCGCTGATGGCGGCGGCTCCTAGGCAAGAGTTTGGGTAAGTATTTTTGACAGAACCGCGCAGCGCGCCTGAGGAAGCCCTCCCTCCGGCGCGCTGCTGTGTCCCCTACCGCAAGACATGACTATGCGTAGCCTCTGCGTCACCTTCGCCCTCCTCTCTGTTCCGGTGTGGGCTCAATCGACTACGACGGTGATTTCTGGCCCCGCGGGCACCGTCACCGTCATCTCAGGCAGTGCGGTCGGCGTACCAACGGCAACGATCTCTGCAGTGGGCTACGCATCGAGTGCAGAAAGCGTCATTGTCGAAGGCCCAATGGAGGAGCCCTCCGTCGCGGTCGAAACCGCAGAGCCGAATGCCGCAGCCGATGCCGACACCAAGAAGCCGCGCACGAAACGCGCCGAGAAGCTGCGTGGATTGAACTTTGATCGCCGCGCCTCGGCGATCTTGGGTGCTTGGTCGAAGCCCGCGCCGGTGCTCAAGGAACCCGAAGCCCAGACCGAGGAGCCGCCCAAGGACGAGAAGGAGGCCAAGA
>JBILXQ010000448.1:0-2767 GCA_044378375.1 Planctomycetota bacterium | reverse complement strand
GGAAGGACCTTGCGCCCAAACACAAGCGCGTCATCTTGCATGGCTCGGGTGACGAGCGCTTCGAAGACTCGATGCAATGGTCGGGGCAGAAGTACTCGGGCAACGCCGTGTGGCAACGCCAGTACGCAGGCGTGATTCCGGCCATCGAGAAGGGTGCTGAGAAGGGCATTCACAAGAAGCGTGCAGAGCGCTTCTTGGCGCGCAAACGCTGTGATGGTTGCGATGGCACGCGCTTGAATGCGGCCGCGAATGCGGTGCTCTTGGGCGGGATCGCGTGGACTGAGTTTGCACGCGCGCCCATCAGCGAGTTGCCCGCCAAGTTGACGGCGCTGCAGTTGTCCGAGCGCGAGCTGCGCATTGCGCGCGACTTGGTACGCGAGATTCGCCGGCGCGTCGATTTCTTGCTGGATGTGGGGCTCGGCTACCTGACGCTCGATCGTTCGGCCGAGACCTTGTCTGGTGGCGAAGCGCAACGCATTCGCCTCGCCGCACAGCTGGGTGCAGGCTTGCAAGGGGTCTTGTATGTGCTCGATGAACCGTCGATTGGGTTGCATCCGCGCGATCACGAGCAACTGGTCGGTGCGCTGCGTGCGTTGCGCGATGCGGGCAACACCGTCGTCGTGGTCGAGCACGATGAAGCCACCTTGCGCAGCGCGGATTGGTTGGTCGATGTAGGCCCTGGTGCCGGGCGGCATGGAGGTCACATCGTGGCTTCAGGCACGCCAGCGGATGTCGCCAAAGGTGATGGCGCGACTGCGCGCTTGTTGCGCGGCGAGATCGTCATGCAGCGGCCCGCCACGCGGCGCAAGGGCAATGGCTCGCACTTGGTTGTGGAAGGTGCGCGCGCCTTCAACTTGAAGGACGTTGCGATCTCCGTGCCGTTGGGCACGCTGACGGCCGTCACGGGCGTGTCCGGGTCGGGTAAGTCGACGCTCGTGAACCGCATTCTCGAGCGAGCCGTGCGACGCCACTTGGGCTTGGAAGCTCCTGCGCCCGAAGAGCATGACCGCATTCGCGGCATGGAGCATGTCGATGAGTTGGTGACCATCGATGCGACACCGATTGGTCGCACGCCGCGCAGCAATCCGGCCACCTACACAGGTGTGTTCGATCACATCCGCGAGCTCTTTGCGCAGCTACCTGAGTCCAAGCTGCGCGGTTGGACGCGCTCGCGCTTCTCGTTCAATGTGGCTGGCGGACGCTGTGAGGCTTGCCAAGGTGCGGGCGCCAAGTTCGTCGAGTTGCAGTTCTTGGCACCGGTCACGGTGCCGTGCGAAGAGTGCGGTGGTCAACGCTTTGGTGCCGAGACACTTGACGCACACTTCAAAGGCAAGAGCATCTCGGATGTGCTCGCCATGCCGGCGGAAGAAGCGGCCGAGCTGTTCTCCGAGCTGCCGAAGATCGCTGGACCGCTTAAGTTGATGTCCGAGATCGGCATTGGCTACCTCACGCTGGGTCAGCCATCGACCACGCTTTCGGGCGGCGAAGCACAACGCCTGAAGTTGGTAACCGAACTGCAGAAGAAGCCGAAAGGCCACACGCTCTATGTGCTCGATGAACCCACCACGGGCTTGCACGCCTTGGATGTGGCGCGCCTTGTGGGTGCGCTGCAGCGTTTGGTTGATCTGGGCCACACCGTGTTGGTGGTCGAGCATGAGTTGGATGTCGTGTCGGCTGCTGACCATGTGATCGACTTGGGCCCTGAGGGTGGTGAGGCGGGCGGCGAGCTCGTGGTCGCTGGCACCCCCGAAGTGGTGGAAGCGCACAAGCGTTCGTACACAGCCGCTGCTCTGCGCGCGTTCCACAATCGCAAGACGCACGCCTCGGCCAAGAAGCGCGCGGCGCGACGCGTCCCGCCGCCGGAGCGCATTGAGGTGGTCGGTGCGCAGACGCACAACTTGAAGAACATCGATGTGTCGATTCCGCGCGGAGCTTTCACTGTCGTCACCGGTCCATCCGGTTCCGGCAAGAGCTCACTCGCGCTCGACACCATCCATGTGGAAGGCAAGCGGCGCTTCGTTGAGTCCTTGTCGACGTACGCGCGCCAGTTCCTCGGCACCAAAGATCGTCCGCCGGTCGAGCGCATTGATGGGCTTGGGCCGTCTGTGGCTGTGGAAGCGCGTGGCTACGGTTCACAGCCGCGCTCCACCGTGGCGACGACCACTGAGATCCATGATCACTTGCGTGTGTTGTGGTCGCGCGCCGGAGTGCGTCGTTGCCCCGTGCATCGTGAAGAGCTCAAGCCGCGCGATGCTTCGCAGATCGTCAAGGCCATGTTGGCCGCCCATGCCGGTGCGACGGCATGGATGGTGGCTCCTTGGAGTGGCTCGGGAGTGCATGGGCCTGAGGAGAGCAAGGAATGGACGACGCGCGTGGATGCAGCCAAGGCCGCGGGCTACACGCGAGTGCTGGTCGATGGTGCCGAGTTGCGCTTGGATGGTGCGCTGCCTGCTTTGGAGGCGGCCACCACCGTGGACTTGGTCATCGATCGCATCAAGGTCGAGGCGAGTGCACGCGGCCGCATGGCTGAAGCTGTGGAACAAGCGGCGGCCGTTGCTCACGGTCGCTGTGACTTGGTGCTACGCGGTGGTGATGGCAAGGCCGCAGCGCGCGCCTCGTGGTCGATGCACGGGGCTTGCACGGTGTGCGGGTTCGCGGTCGGCGAAGAGCTGGAGCCGCGTCACTTCTCCTTCAACACACATGTGGGTGCGTGCCCTGCCTGCGATGGCTTGGGTGAGCGTGCGCGTTGCACTCACGAGCTGCTGAT
>JBILXQ010000060.1:0-9634 GCA_044378375.1 Planctomycetota bacterium | reverse complement strand
TCCGGCGATGGCAATGTGGCTGGTCGCGTGCTGGAGCGTGAGACCAATCTCGCTGTGGCTGGTGCGCGCGTCGAGTTGCTGCCCGTGCCGCCCGCAGGTCAAGCCGTGCTGGGACGCATGCTGCGCATGTTGGGCACTGGTGATGAACTGTGGAAGCGCGTGCAACCCATCGCGATCGCGATCACCGACGCCAACGGTGAGTACGAGTTCCGTGGTGTGCGTCGCGGCACCTACTTCTTGGAAGCACACGGCGAGTGGCATGTGGCTGAGAGTGTCGTGCGCGCCCAAGCCAAGAAGTCCGCAGATACCGAAGCACCGATCGCCTACATGCTGCCGGCCGGCAAAGTGGCGGGTACGGTCTACAGCCCGGATGGAGCCGCAGCAGCGCGCGCGAAGTTGGCCCTTGTTCCCGGACCCGGTTCGTTCCTGACGGTGGCGCGCAACGGTGATGTGCGCTTTCTGGAAACACAGACCGACGACACGGGGCGCTATGTCTTTGAAGGCGTCATGCCCGGAGATGGCTATGAGATCAGTGTCAGCAGCGATGCCTTTGCCCTCAGCCACGCCAAGAACATTCGTGTGGTTGCGGGCCAGGTGAGCTACATCGATGTGCGCGCGCGGGCTGGGGCCAGCATCGTGGGCCGCGTCGTGAGCGAAGACGAAGCAGGCAACCGCACACCCGTGGCTGGTGCGCACCTTGGTGCTGTGCCGCGCGGTCTGCGCAACTTGCGCTGCGTGGAGGAAGTGCTGTCGGCGACCCATTGCGAGACCGATGCCAATGGCGCCTTCACCATGACGAACATTCCCGCCGGGGATGTAGATGTGATCGCCATCTCGACCGAGCACTTGCCCGCGATTGGTGCCCGTGCTTCGTTGGATGATGGCGCGACATTGGCCTTGGATGATCTCGTGCTGCCGCGCGGTGCCAAGGTCCGTGGTCGTGTCGTGGATGCTCGGGGCCAACCATTGCCGGGTGTGGCGATGCGCTGGAATCTGGTCGATTGGTCGAACTTTGGCTTCGACTTCTCGCTTGCCCCGTTGATGGCGCAAGCTGTGAAGGGCTTTGCCCTGCCGACCACGGATGCGGAAGGGCGCTTCGAGGCCGGGCCCATTGCCGGCAAGGCGCCGTACTCCATCGACTTCGAGAAGCTCGGCTATGTGAAGACCGAACTCAAGTGGGACCCGAGCAAGGACAGCGGTGAAGCGCTCGTGACCATGTACATGGGTAGTTCCGTGTCAGGCGTGGTGATGGATGCCGTGAAGAGTGAGCCGGTGGCCGCCTTCACCATTGACTGCAGCGATCGCGTCGACATGGACGAAGCCTCTCCTTCGGCCATGAATCCGTTCTCCGGCGGCCAGTTGGTGGAGGACCCTGCCGGTCGCTTCACTCTGGATAGTGTGCGCGCTGGTAAGGTAAATTTGACGATCAGCGCGACGGGCTACTTGCCCACATCGCTCGAGGTCGAGGTCAAACAAGGCGAACCGCTCAAGGGCCTGATCGTCGAGCTGACGCCCGGCGGTGTGGTGCGCGGTCGCGTGGTCAACGAAGATGGCCTGCCTATTGCGGGTGCACAAGTCGTCGCGCAAACGGATCGTGCACGTGCAGGCAACGACGAGGTCGCGCGTCCGCGTGGACCGAATCGCGAGCGTGACCGTGGTCGTGCGCGCGGCATGGCGAGTGGTATGGCCATGGGGCGCGTGGGGCGCGGTCCGCAGATTCCTCCTGGCTTGATGGCCTACGCCTCCAGCATGGGCTTCATGGGTGATCGCATGGTTGCGACCAAGAGCGATGGCACCTTTGAAGTGTCGGGTATCGAAGCCGGCTCGTTCCGCGTACATGCTTTCCATCGTCAGTACTGTGGCGCTTCCTCGAGCGCGCAGACCATGGGTGAGCAAGGCGAGGTTGCCAATGTGGTGCTCGTGCTGAAAGAAGGCGGGGGCGTCGAGGGCTATGTGCGCGATCCGCGCGGCAATCCTGTGCCCGATGAGATCGTGGTGGCGGTCGCTCCGCAAAGCCTGCAACCGAACTCCTCTGCCTCTGTCGGCGGCATGTACCAAGGCTCGACCGATGCGCAGGGCTACTATCGCATCGAACATGTGGCGCCTGGCAGCTACTTCGTGCTCGCCACGCGTGGTGATGAAGAGCTGAACCCCATGTCGCTCTTTGGCGGCATGAACTTTGACCTCGTCACGGTGCCGGAGAGTGAGACCGTGCGTTTCGATCTGGTGGACACGACCGCCGGAGGTTGTCGTGTGTACGGCACGATCACTTGGCGCGGGGAACCTGTGCCGCGCGGCATGCTGTCGGCCTTGAACTACGAGACCAACTCCATGCTGGGTGTCGAGTGGCGCGCAGCACGCATGAAGGGTGAGGGCCAGTATGAGTTCGCTGGTTTGGCCCCGGGTGAGTACCAGCTCAACTTTGATGGCAATGGACCACAGTCGCGCATGACGATGGAGGTGCCGGACCTCGCAGAGGTGCGCATCGATCTCGAGCTGCCGGAAGGTGGTGTGAAGGGACTGGTGCTGAATGAAGAAGGTGGCCCTGTACCCGGCTCCTCCGTGTCGTTGCGCTCGCTCGCGGCCAGCACCTCGGGCGGTGGCATGTTCGGTTCGTTCCTTTCGCGCGAGAGCCGCACGCGCCGCGCGAGTGTGAACGAACAAGGCGAGTTTGAGTTCGATCGCCTTGAGGCGGGCAACTATGAGCTGGTCGCGACCGGTAACAAGAGCGACTACTCACCGTCAGAACCTGTGCGCGCCACAGTGGTTGCCAGCCGTGTCGAAGGCGGTGTGGTGTTGCGTCTGCTGCCTGCCTTGGTGATCAAGGGCGTGGTGGTGGATGAAGCTGGTGCGGCGATCGCGGATGCGCGTCTCGTCGCGACCAAGGTTGGCGAAGGAGCGGGTGCTGCACGCGGTGGCGCTACGGCCAAGAGTGCTGCCGATGGCAGCTTCGAAGTGCGTGGCTTGGGTGCCGGTGCGTACACGCTGACCGCGACGGCGCCTGAGCGCGCTTCGACGCGCGTGACAGACATCCAGTTGCAGCGTGGCAAAGACTCGCCCGAGCTGCGCATGGTGCTGTTGCGTGGCACGAAGATCGTCGCCCGCGTGCGTGATGCACGCGGTGCACCGGTGATGGGCGCGCGTGGTCGCGTGGTACCGAAGGACTCGGCGAGTGAGGAAGTCGATCCGGAAGTCGCGGGAGCCATGTTGCAGCAGTTCTTCAGCGGCGAAGGCGGCTCCAACGAGGAAGGTCTGTTGGATCTCGGTCGCTATGCCGCCGGTGAATGGCGCGTCGAAGTGCAGCGCACGAATGCGCGCGGTACCAAGGTCGTCAAGGTCGATGGGCGCGATGGTGAGGCGACCGTCGAGGTGGAACTGCAGTGATGCTTGCTCTCTTGTGCAGCGTGTTCCAAGCCGCACCGGCCTTGGTGGCGCCTATGTATCTGGAGAACACGCCGCCACCGGTGCGGTGTGCCCAGCACATTCTCTTGACACCACGCGCCAGCACGGATGAAGCCGATCAAGTGCTCGCCTGGAGCGAGTTGGAAGCGGAGACCCGGGCCTTGCTCGCACGCTTGCGCGCGGGCGCGGACTTTGGTGCCGAAGCGGCGCAGGTGTCCGATGCGCCTGACGCACGCACGGGTGCGTGCTTTGGAGCCATGCCGCGTGGTGTGTTGCATCCGCAGTTCGAGTCCTTCCTTTGGAGTGCCGCCGTCGGGGACCTCAGCGCACCCATTCGTACGGATGCCGGCATCACTGTGTTGAAGCGCGTGCCCGAGCGCATCGGTGTGCGCCTCGTGGTCGTGCCGTTGGACAATCGCGCTCGTGCAGCGGAAGTGGCACAGAGCCTCGCAGCGGGGGCTGATTTCCTTGAGTTAGCTGCGCGCTACAACGAGGACTCTGGCCTGCGTGAGCGTCAAGGTGCGTTTGCTGTGCTGGAACGCGGGCCGCGTGATGTGTTGTTGAAGAAGCTCGCCTTCGAGCTGGCGCCCAAGGTGGTCTCGGCGCCGCAACAGTGGCCCATGGGGCTGACCTGGGTGCGCGCCGAAGATCCGGCGGGTTTTGCTCCCGAGCTGGTCGAGCCGTCCTTCGTGCGCTTGCGTGCGTTGTTGATCTCGTACGAAGGTGCGCGCCTCGCTCCTGCCGGTGCGCGTGCACAGCCGGAGGCCAAGCGGTTTCTCGATGAGCTGCGCGCCCGCGCGCAAGCGCAGCGTCAAGCAAATGAGACACACGATCCGGCTTTGTACGCGCAAGATGTGTACGCGCGCTTGTGTGCAGCCTTCACCGATGAACCCGGCGGCCGCGAGCGTTCCGGCGACCTAGGCTGGATTCATCGCGACTTGCCGAACTGCCCCGATCCGCTGCTGCGTTCGCTTGTGTTGCCGGTAGGCGGGCTATCCGAGGTGCTCTCGGATGCGCGCGGCTTCTGGCTGGTGCGGCGCGAGCGCTGAGGCCACAGCCTCAGCACGCCGGCTTACTTCTCGAAGCCCCAAGTGCCGCGCAAGCGTGCGCGACGCACCGAGAGGATGTCGAGGAACCAGTCGAACCAACCCAAGTACGGAGCAACTTGCGTTTCGGTCACCACCGCGTTGGCGAGCCCCATGTTGTTGACGTTCTCGCGCGCGGCTACGAGCGCGCCCTTGGGGATGTCGATCGCCAGAATCGTGACGGTCCAAGCCGTCGACTCAAAGGTGCCCGAGGTCTGTGTCTCGCGCGTCAGCTCGGTGCTGGCGCAAGAGGTCGCGGCGAGAGCGACAAGGGCGGAGGCGAGCGCGGTGCGAATCATGTTCATGGCCTGAGGAACGAACCTAACCACTCGCGGGCTCGCAGTCCAAGCCAAAGCGCGCGAGGCTTGCTAGGCTGCAGGCTATGACAGCCCACTCCAGCGCCGCAGCTTTGGAGGCCCACGCAGACGCCTTCCAGCGGCGCTTTGGTGCGTCGCCCTCGGCCGTGTGGTTCTCGCCAGGCCGCGTCAACACCATGGGCGCGCATCTGGACTATAACGGCGGGCCGGTCATGCCCTGCGCCATTGACCGCGGCACCTTCGTGGCCTTGCGCTTGCGCTCCGATGGAGTGGTGCGCATGGCCTCCAGCTCGTTCGAAACCGTGCTGGAGTGGCCTTTGGCGGCTCTGCCCACGCGCCGCGAGCAGCGTTGGAGCGACTATCCCTTGGGTGTGCTGCAGGCCCTGCTGGCTCGCGCCGTAGCACCGCCCGGCTTCGACATCCTTTACGGTGGTGATCTCGCCATCGGTGCCGGGCTGTCCTCCTCAGCCTCCGTGTGCGTGGGCACCGCTCGCGCCGTGGCGGAAGCGTGGGGCCTGACGCTGTCGGCCGAAGCGGTGGTGGAGACCGCACTGCTGGCCGAGCGCGGGTTCGTAGGTGTGCGTTGCGGCATCATGGATCCCTACGCCATCGCCATGGCGCGCTCGGGCTCGTTGCTGTGGTTGGATTGCCGCGATCGCAGCTGGGAGAGCGTGCCCTTGGACCTGAACGCGGTTTCGATCGCCGTGGCGGACACGCAGGTGCGTCGCGAGTTGGCGCAGAGTGCGTTCAATGAGCGTGTGCAGCAATGTGCCTCCGCGTTTGAGGTGCTGCGCGCCCTGCAACCGGAGGCCACCTGTTTGCGCGACATCACGCGCGCAACCTATCTGCGCGGCAAGTCCATGTTGGAGGCCCCGCTGGCCTTGCGGGCTCAGCATGTGGTTGACGAAGTCGAGCGCACCTTCGCTGCGCGTGCCGCGTTGCAGCGCGGCGATGTGAGTGGTTTCGGGGCGGCGATGACCGCTGCCCACCACTCGTTGCGCGATCTCTTCGAAGTCTCCGTGCCCGAGTTGGATTGCTTGGTGGATGCGGCCTGCGGTGTGTCAGGAGTGCATGGCTCGCGCCTCACAGGTGCGGGCTTTGGCGGCTGTGTGGTGGTGTTGCTGCAACGCGGTCGCGAAGACGCGGTGCGCGAGGCGTGCACCCAAGCCTTTGCACGCCGGTTCCAGCGCGAGCCTCTGATCGAGATCTACCGCCCGAGCGGCGGACCGGTGCGTTGGCTGTAGCGCCTCCGCGGTCGACCCTGCCGTTGTCAAAAGATCCGGACGGGCCAGGCGCCCGTCCGGAGTGGTAACCCGACTAAATCCAAGCTGACTGTCTAGCCACGCGAGCGCGCAGCCCGTGCGCGCTCCAGCACCTTGGCTCCTGCGGGAGACTCGCGCACCGCAGTGCTAAAGGCGCTTTCCAACAAGGCCGCTGCTTCGTCGTGGCGGCGTGCACAGTGGTAGTTGAAGGCCAGCACCAAGCGCGCATCGTCGTCGAGGAAGTGGTCCTCCAGATAGCTCTCAGCCAAAGCCAACTGACGATCGAACTCGGCCTTGTCGTTGTAGAACTCGTGCTTGTCGACGTCGGTATCGAGCGCCTTGGGATCCAACTCGAGTGCGCGCCGCAAAGACCAAGCACAGTAGTGATAGTCGCCCGTTGCAAAGAGCGCATCGGCTAGCACCAAGTGCAGGCCTGCATCATTCGGTGAACATTCCAGGGCGCGCGCGTAGTGATGGACAGCATCGGCATAGCGACCTTCGCGGAAGGCCGCGTCGCCTTCATCCAGATGCTTTTTGGCCGCGACCGTGAGCGCGTCTGTGATCTCTTTGGCCGGCGTGGGCTCCGCACCTGCGACCACGGCTTCACCCACGGCCACAGGCACCACTTCGCGTTCGACCACGCGCTCGATCACGACAGGGTCGTAGCACCAGACCACGCTCGGGTACCAGTAGTACGCAGGGTAGTACGAGTAGCTGTAGGGCGAGTAGTACGAGCTATAGCTCCAGCACGGGTTCCAGCAAGACGACCAACCCAAACCGAAGTTCCAGCCGCAGCTCTTCGACCAGGTCAGGTGCCAGTTCCACCACGGGTTGGTCCAGTTGCAGCTCTTGTCATACGCGGGCCACCACCAGTTCGTGCTGCAACCGGTCCATGCGCCCACAGCCACGCCCAGCGTGACGCGTGAGGCCACATGCGTGGTGTTGGCGACTTGAGCCGCAGTGCGCTCAATGCGCCGTGCTTCCTCGGGCTGCACGCGACGCAATTCGTCCACGTGCTTGGCTGCTGCGCGTTGCGTGGCCTCCGGGCGAGGCTGTGCACGAGTGACGGTAGGGGCTACTGCTGCTGCTTGTGCACGCGCACCACGGCGATACGAAGGGCTTTCGCTCGGCGCTACACGCGTGGTGGTCTTGGTTGTGGTCTCGGTTTGAGCCCGCGTGCGCTGGTAGCGATCGAGAACTTGCTTGGGTTCAATCTCGCTGGTCGAGCTGCGGGTCGTCGTCATCCCTCTGGTGCCCGGCAGTTCCTTCGTTGTGGGCATCTCTGTCGGTTCGACGCGCGCACCCACGCCACCCACCAACGGTGCTCCGTTGGCGCGCTCCAAGCGCGCACGCGATAGCGAGGCGTTGCCATCGGCACGCGACGAAGAGGACACGCGCGGGATCGGCGCTGGTTGCGGCTTGGTGCGCCAAACCAACTCTGCATCGGACTCCCAGACACGCGGTTGGTAGCGCGAGGACGAAGGCGAGGGAGACGACGGAGCCGGCTCACGATCCGGAGCGGAGCGCGGTTGGGCACGCGGTGTGGTGGCGGTCGGCGCAGGGGCCGCCGGACTGGGCGCCGAGTAGCGCGTCGGCGCAGGAGTGACAGCCGGCGCTGTGCCGCCAGAAGAGTTGCCCCGCGCGCGCCCAGACCCGGACCCCCATCCGGAGTCTGACGGGCGCGCAGGGCTCTCGAAACTTCTGCCTTCCGAGCTTCTGCCTCGGTCGGGCGTGCGGGTGCGGACCTCCGGTGCCGGCGTGGGAGCTGGCGCGCTGTAGCCGCGGCCTGAGCTGCCGAAGCCTGAACCCACCGACGGCGACGAAGGCCGTGAGGGTGCTGGAGCCGAGGGAGCCGGTCTGGACGGTGCGGAGGGGCGAGGCGCGCTGGGGGCACTCGGCGTGCTAGAGGGACTCGGCCGCGAGGGAGCTTGGCTGCCGCGGGAGCCGCGATCAGCGGCTTCTACCGAGGTGACAAGGACCAAGGTCGCCAGCAGCGACACATACAGGGGTGAGGAGGCCGGGCGCGGGGTGCGTTCCATAGGGGGATCCTGTGGGCAGGAGAGCGGGGAAGGCGCAAACGGCGTGCCAACCCCTTTGCCGGAGTCTCATGGCCTTTTCGAGGCCCTTACAAGGCCTGTGCTGCCCTCTGGGCGTGACAGCGTCCACTGCATGGGACACTTCCTCCCGCAGCGTGCACTGCCGCGGCGCTCTACGGAGCGACCGGTTGCACCACCACGAACGACGCCACAACTGCGTCGGGATCAAAGCGCACATAGGGCGCGGCGAGCGGGGCCTCGCTGCACGCATCCTTCAGCTTCTGCAGCACGGCGGGATCCGTCGGCCACTCCTTCGCCAGCGAGGCATAGCCCACGCGCTCTTCAATGGCGACCCACGCCTTCGCTTCCGAGTTCGGCGGCGTTGCGAGTCGCAGCAATAAGTGCGTGGGGCGCAGCTGCGCATCGATCTCGACCGTGACGCGATTCTCGAGCGTGGTGCCGAGGGCGGTGAGTTCCTCGGTCGCTGCTGCACGCTCGGCGCGCCACAGCTCGGCCACTTGCGCAAAGCTCGTGTCCTTCGGCAACGCGACGCGCTTCATGCGATGCGCCGGCAGATCCAGCGTCTGCACACCTTGCGGCGGAGTTGGTCGTCGATCCGGCGGCAGAAAGAACGCATCGAGCAAACGCACATCGCGCGACAGCGACACCAGCGTCTCGCTCCACACCTTGGCGTCCGCGACATACAGATCGTGCGACACCGGCAACCAACGGCCGTTGCGTTCGCGCCACACAATGGCGCGCAAGCTCTCGACGCTCATGTCCTTGGCGTCGATGCTATCCAAGCGCGCCGGCCGTCCGTCCTTGTCCAAAGTGATGCGCAACCGCCCCAGGGCCGGCCCCTCCGGCGTGAGCGCCGGCAGCACAGCTTCGCGCTCGCGCTCATTGCCCTGCCACGCAAAGCCACTCGGCCACAGGTACAAGGCGCGCCGCGCTTCCAACGACAGGATCAGCGTGTCGCGGTCCTCGAGCTTGTACTCCACGCTCTGCGGCTGACGCGCCTCTTGTGCGTAGATGCGCGCACCCATGCGGTAGCGCAGCCGCCGCTCGCCGATCCCTTCGGGGCCGCCGACGGACATGTAAAGGCGGGCGCGGTCGGGGAAGGCGTAGCTCACGCGCAGGCTGTGGGTGCGACCGGGGGCGGAGGCGTAGACGAGCTCGGAGACGGATTCGAGGGCTTGGGCGCCGTCGATGGTGGTGCGGGGCGCTTGGAGCCAGGGGAGGAGGGTGAGGAGGAGGAGGGCGAGAGTCATGGCGGGGGCGAGGCCCAGTGATACTGGCCCCGATGAGTGTGCACAACCTCAGTCGCTTTCGGGGAGGACAGTGCCCATTCGCAGCCTCTAGTTCGCGTCAGGACGGCCTGGGACAGCCTGTGGCCTCGTATCCGCGCTTTTCTTGGTCGGCTGGGGCACGGGACGGGCCTGAAGGATCGCGCCCGACTGCGTAAGGGATCCGTAGGATAGTGTGTGCACCCACCTCCGCTTGGCCCTGAAGGCCTTGCGAAGCCGAAGCGG
>JBILXQ010000059.1:0-9655 GCA_044378375.1 Planctomycetota bacterium | reverse complement strand
CCCGCAGCGAGCCACGCCTCTGCCTCAGCTTCTTCTACCGCAATCACATCGCGCCATGCGTGCCACGCAGTCGCTAGCTCACACAGGAAGCGCGCAGGCACTCCGACCAGCTCATGTGGTTCGGTCGTGTTGCGGATCACGGGGCCCAAGTCCTGTGGCAGCGGCGCCAAACCTTGCGACCAAGTGGCGGCTTGCAGTTCTGTGCGCAAGCGCTGCCCTTGTGCCCAACCTTGCAGGCCCAGCATCACTAGCAGCGCAAGTGCGCAGGTGCGTCCCACACGACCCCGCGTCCACAGTTGTGCGCCCACATAGGCCACACCACCGGCGACAGCCGGTGCCAGCATGAGCTGGAAGATCTCTTGGCCTTCGACGACATGGCGAGCAAAGGCGACCAAGACCAAGAGGCCACTCACGACCAAAGCCAGGATGAGCCGTGCGCTGCGTGTGCGGTGCGCAACGACTGCCATGGGAACGGCGCAAAGGGCTACTAGTGCAGCTACGCCTTGGTAGTCCCAGGCACGGCTCCCCAGGGCTTGCAGCCACAACCAGCCCTGCCCTTCCAACCATGGCTTCAGTAGTTCACCGGCCCGCGCAGAGCTGCTCGCCTCCGTCAAATTGAGTTGACTAGCCCATAGCATGTGCACAAGCAACGGCACAGCCGCAAGTGCGCTCACGAACCCCATGTGCAGCAGACGCACGCGCCACGGTGTGTGCGTCCACAGCCAAGCCAAGCAGGGCAAGAACGCTAGCGGCGACCATGTGATGCACGATCCCAATGCCATCCAGCCGGCCACGCTCCAAGGCAAGCGGCGTGTGGCGCGTGCTCCGTGGTGCCACGCAGCGCGCAAGCCCAGCAGGAGGGGCACCAACACGGCATGCTCGTAATTGGGGTGCATGCCGAGGACCCATTCCACCGGCAGTAGTGCATAGATGATGGCACCGAACCATGCGCCCGGTACACCGAGCACATCCCGCAAGAGCCACCATAAGCACACCGCACCGAGTGCATGCAACGCTAGAAACACGACTCGCAAAGGAGCTTCTGTACCGCGTGGTGGACAGACCGTGTGCCAGTTTTCAGGTGCAAAGGTGCGCACAGAAAGCCAAGCCAGCAGCGGCACAGTGGGAGGGTGATTCGCGTACACCCAATCATCATTCGAAGCGCGCTTGAGGTCATCTTCGGAGATGTGGGCGCCCGCGATCTGCATCGACGGATAGCCTGCATGTGCAGCCAGACCGTTTTGTTCGTAGCGCTGGGCTGCGATCGAGAAGAAGGCGCCTTGCCAACCACTCATGCCGCGACCATAGGGCGCATCGAGTTCGCGCAAGAGCGGTACCGTTGCCAGCAGCGCCACCACCAGCGCACCAAGCCACGCGCTAGCGCGTGTGCTCATCCGCGTTCTACATGAGCCATCAAAGCTCGCAACTTGTGGGGATCCACGCAGGTTGCCCGACTCGAGCGGCCGCATGTCAGGTACGCACGCGGGGCTTGCAAGTCGCGCAAGTACCCGCTGGCCGTCAGCAGGTCCGCGTCCCACTTTGGATCGAGCGTGCGAATCACAAGTGCCGGCACAAACGGCAAGCGCGCTTGTCGTCGCATCGCCCACGCGCGGTCATCGGTGCGCTCGCCCACAATCGTGACGACAAGTCCGTTGTGCCTGGCGGCCTCTACAGCGAGTGCGTATTCCGCCGCCACATGTCCGTGCCGCAACCACTCGTCCTGCATGGCTTGCAAGGCCTGCGACGCACGGGCTTCAAGGTCTGCACGGCCAAGATAGCGTCCCAAGGCGAGCACCGCATCTGCCATGATCGCGTTGTCATGCAAGGTATGGCGGCGTGGCGCACTTGCCGCGCGTCCAAACACATCGAGCGGCTCATCGGCCCAGCCGCCGAGCTCCAGTCCCAGTTGTTGGTCCGCAAGCGCAACTAGTCGCTGGGCACAAGCCAGCCGTTCATTGCAGCCATCTGCCATGCTGGCATCGACCAATGCGCGCACCACATAGGCTTGATCCAGCAAGCGACCTGGCAAGCGTGCGCGGGAGTCAAAGCTGTGGTGGACTCCGCGGCGCTCGTCGTCCAGCTTGTCCAAAAGATTGGACAAGGCTACCTGGGCGCACTCGCCTAGCTTGGGATCCTGGAGCACCGCCTCAGCACGCAGTAGCGCTGACACCGCTTGCGCTTGAGTGTCTGCATACAAGGTGCGGTCCACGCGCCGTTCGGCTGCGCGGCCCCAGACACAGGAAGCCAGCGCGCCAGTTTGTGCATCGAGCAAACTCTCCGACAAGAAGCGCGCCGTGGAGCGCGTGGCATCCAGCAGCCATTGTTCCCCGCAGGCCTGATGCGTTTGCGCCAGCAACTGCAGCATCTCTGCGTTCGTAGCCAGCGGCTTCTCGTCGGACGGTTGGCTCCAATCCGGCCGATGCGCCATGCGATGAAAGCCACCTTCCAGCGGGTCGTGGAGCGGGCTGTTGCACATCGAGCGCACGCTGTGCAGCACCATGGCAAGTGCGAACTCATCGCCTTCTGTTGACCAACGCGTCAACAACAGCCGCAGCAAGTCGGTGCGCGGGAACTTGGCTCCGCGACCAAAGCCACCATGCACCTCGTCGTACGCCTCGATTCCGCGCTGTGCGACGGTGACCGCGGGTGTGCTGTCCAAAGTAGTGGACAGCTTCAGGTTGTTGTGTGCGCGCGATGTCGGCGCTCTGCCTTGTGGCACAGGCAGCGACACTCGTTGCCCGCCGCTCCAAGCGGCATCGACTTCAGCCGCCCGCCAGAGGAGTGCTTCTGCTTCCAGTGCACAGGTGCGCGCCAGCACCTCGCCTTGGTGATTGAGCCAGACCAAGGTCGGCCAGCCCTGCACTGCGTACGCCCGATCTAGGTCCGGTCGACGATCCTTGTCGATCTTGACGCACACAAAGCGCTCCGAAAGGAGCGTGACTACGCGCGCATCGTCAAACTGTGCGTCTTGCCAGCGCGTGTGTGGGCACCAAGTGGCTCCAATCCGCAACAAGATCGGGACATCACGCTGGCAGGCAGCTTCTCGTGCTCCTGCAGCGCCATCCCAAGTTTCGCTATCCCACCAGCGCATGGAACGCGAAGGGGTCGACGCTCACGCGTCTTCGTCGGCCAACAGTGCCTCAGGCAGAGGCACCGACTTCCAATCGAGCAACGGGCACTCGCGGTACAGCTGATCTAGCTGGTAGTACTCGCGCGCTTCCGGCTGCAGCACATGCACCACCACATCGATGTAGTCGAGCAGCACCCACCAACCGAGCTCAGCACCTTCGGCCTTCGAGTGCGTTTCACCCATCTGCTTGAGACGCACATGCATCTCGTCATGCAAGGCCTTCACATGCGGGCGGGACAGGCCAGTCGCGACCACGAAGTAGTCGGCAACACGCAAGTGCTCCGACACGTCGTAGACCTTGATGTCGACGGCCTTTTTTTGTTCGGCGAGCGCGGCGGCGCAAGCGGCAAGCTGCTTGGGGTCCAGTTGAGTTCCTCGGTTGCCAGTCTACTGCACGCCACCCGTCGGTGTCGACTTGGCTGCACGGCGCCGCTTCCACCAGCGCCACGTCAGGTACAGGACGATGGCTCCAAACACGGTGTAGAGCACCGTGTGGTTGTATGACGAGACCTTGGCCGCTGCCTCGCGCAGGTCATCGCCGATGCGGTCAAAGACCTTCCAAGCGATCCAAATCGAGGTCGGCACACTGATGAGCACGCCCAGTCCATCCAAGAGGAGGAAGCGCGTGTAGCTCATGCGCATCGTGCCGGCCACGAAGTAGCCACCCATGCGGAGTCCAGGCAGGAAGCGGCAGGTGAAGATGGCCCAGTTTCCGTTGGAGGCGAATCTGCGCTCGAGCTCGGCAAAGCGTTCGGGGTGCAGCACCTTGGCGACCCACTTGATCTTCAGCGCCGACAGTCCATAGCGCCGGCCGAGGAAGTAAGGGATCGAATCGCCGCCTAAGATGGCACCTGAGCACACGAGAGTGATCGTCACGAAGTCGACGATCTCCTTGTGGCACAGATAGCCGCAGCCGATGAGCGTGAACTCCTCGGGCAGAGGCAGCCCCAAGCCGCACGCCATCAAGACCGCGAACGGCGCGAGGTGCGGGTACTGCGTGAACCAGTCGACGAGGACTTGGAGCACGCGTTGCAGGAGGTCAGCGAAGGCCGCGATCACAGGGCGGAGATTCTAGCGATCCACGGCCGGTCCGTGCTCATGCGTTTCGTACTGCGGCTCAAGGTGTCCAGCCTGCGCGGCGGCTTCAAAGGCCTCTGCGGCGCGTCGGCGAGCGTCCTCGGCCGTGATGTGGGGTGGGCGCAACTCGTCTACCTCGGCCAAAGCAGCCCAAATCGCGCCGCGCCGCAGGTCCAAGGCCCCCGGCTCCTTGGCCCATGCGCGTCCGCGTTCTAGGAGGTCAAGGCCCGCACGAATCCAGAGCGCGCGCTCGCTTGCATCGGGAGTGCGGGCAATGCTGCCGCGTTCAAAGGCCAGATGGTGCGCAAGGAACAACCAGCCGCTGGTGTCGCTGGGATCCAGCGCCAACGCCGTGTCGGCGCGTCGCAGCGCGAGATCCACGCGACCTTCGCGTAAGGCTGCGTCGGTGTAGACCCACTGCGCTCGCGCGAGGGGAGCTGCTAGCGGGCCGAGCAGCATGTGCAGCCAGCTTGTGGGAGCAGGAGCGCGCGTCGGCAACCATGGCGAGCTCGCTAGCAGCGCTGCGCCTGCCACGCACCACCATAGCTTCCTCATGCTGCTGCTCCGCGTGCGAGGCCGCGCACCGACAGCACGAGCCCAACAAGCGCACCGGCGAGTGCATCGGCCACGCTCCACGCATCGATCGCGATGGGGATGCTGCCGGCGCGCAGAGTGTAGAGCGCTTCGGGCAGTTGCGCTCCGGCGAGCCATGCGGGTGACCATGCGAAGGCAACAGCACCCCAGATGATCAGCACAACTACGGCAGCGAGTGCCGGACGCATCCACATGGCGAGGCCATGTGCCCAAGCGGCTAGCACAGCCAAGAGCAGCAGTGCGCGCAGCGCCAGTTCGACGCTGGCTGTCGAAGCGGGCTCGGGCGCGGCTTGCCAATGGGCTCCTTGCATCAACCACACGCGCGCAGCGGGCTCCATGGTGTGCAACTGCAAGGTGGTGCCTGTGTCGAGCGTGTCACTCGTGTCTGTGGGCCACGCTACGCACGCATCGCCTTGCAGGGCGATCAACGACTCGCTGCGCCGCGTGCTGCCCAAGGACGAGACGCTGAACTCGACTCGGGTGGCTGCACCCGCACCGGAGCCGAGCCCTAGCGGCACGCAGAGCATGGCTGCATCGGCAGGTGGTGGCGTTTGCGCAGACCATGTGAGTCCTTTGTGATCGATCCACACTCCCTGCGGTGCCACCGCAGGTCCAAGCTCGCGTGGCAAGGTTGCTGCACCAGCTCGCCACTCAATCATCAAGGCGAGCAACAGCACGCTCACCACCGCAACGGTGCACAGTCCCAAGACTTGGGAGACGGAGGCTTGCCACGCATCCGCACCTCCTACAAGCCACAGCGTCCGCTCTTTGGTGCGTAGTGCATCACCGCGTACTGCCGCGAGCCACGACCAACAGGGGCAAAGCACCAACAACACGGCGCACCATGCTCCATGCCGCTCGAGTGCTGCGGAAGCGCTGGTGGGAATGAGCCCGGAGACGCGTTCCATCGTCTGCGCAGTGGCGAGCCACGCACCGCACGCGGCGAGCGCGAGGCCCAGTCCTGCGGTCCAACCGCACGCCCGGCGTGCTTCGGCGTAGACCATACGACCCAGCGGCCAAGCTCTCACGCGGACGGCACCTGAGTGTTGTTGGAGTGGTTGGCGGCCAACTCACCATAAAGCCGCAGCAAGTCACGCCCTGCCAGCAGCTCGTCTGGCTGTCCGATGGCCGCGATACGCCCATCTAGCACCACGGCCAAGCGATCTGCGCGCCCCGTCCAATCCGCAGGCAAGTGGGACGCGGCCACAAGTGTGCAGCCTTTGGCTTTTGCGCTGCGCAAAAGCTGATCCAACGCTTGAAAGCCCTCTGCATCCAAGCCTGAGGTGGCTTCATCAAGGAAGACCAGTTCGGGCTCATGCAAGAAGGCCAGGGCAAGGGCGAAGCGCCGCACCATACCCCCGGACCCGCGCGAAACACGCAGCTTGGCATGGGTTGTCAAGTTGAGTTGACTGAGCAATTCATCCACGCGCTGGGTGGCTCGCATGCCATTCATGCCGCGTAAGGCAGCCGCAAGGAGTAAGGCCTCGCGAAAGCCGAGCTCGAGATGGGTAGGTGCCTCTTGGGGGCAATAGCCAATCCGCGCGGCGATGGAGCTGTCCGTCGGTGATCCACCGAGCACAGTCAACTCGCCTTGGTCGTGCGGTTCCAAGCCGGCCAACACGCGCAGGAGAGTGCTCTTGCCCGAGCCATTGGGGCCCGCAAGAGCAATTGTCCATCCCTTTTGACACGATAGAGTCGCTCCGCGTAACGCGTGCACGCTCTGCAATCCAAGGCGCACCGGATACTTGCGGCCCAGATTCGTGCAAGCAAAAGCGCTGGTCATGGCTAGGGAACGAGCTTGGGAAAGGCGCGTCGAAAGGCGGCTAGCTCATTCGGCAGTTGCCCCAACAGTTGGAAGTCAGCGAACTCAAAGCCCGGAGCAACACAGCAAGTCACCAGCGATCCGTTGCCGGTACTGCGTGCTGCCTGCCAAGCCCCGGCTGGTACGACATGGTGCGGCACACAGCCACGCGTGGTAGGCCCGAGGCGCATGCGCTCCACCCGTGCCAAGTCGGCACTGACCACCGTCAGTTCGAGCGGTTCACCCTCGCACCAGATCCACGCCTCATCGGACGACACACGATGCCACGCGCTGACTTCGCCTGCGTCCAACGCAAAGTGGATCAAGGTCATCGCTTGGCGCGGACCTTTGGGCGTGTGCAGCGTGTCGTTGGAGCGAAAGGTCTCGCGATACCAGCCACCTTCGGGATGACGAGTCAGTCCCAAGGTCTCGATCCACATCGTCGCGGGGCTTGCGGTCGGGTGCATAGATGACGCCCATGAGTGTAGATCGTTTCTGCGCCAAGTCGACAGGTGTGCCGTCGGTGCGTAGGCTGAGTCGTTGTGGATACCCTGCGCGTGATGACCGGCCCCGAGGCGGGTCGAGTGTTGGAGCTGCATACTCCTGTTGTGATCGGACGGCTGGCTGAGTGCGATTTGGTGCTCACAGATGCGAGCATTTCGCGCCGTCATGCGCGCGTAGAGCGCAGCGCTGACGGTTGGGTGGTGCGTGACGAGGGCTCCCGCAATGGTCTGTGGTCGGAGGGCGAACGTGTCCCTGTTCTGCGACTCACGCCGGGAATGGAGTTCCGCTTGGGCGAAGTGGCTTTGCGGTTGGAAAGCCAGGTGGACGAAGTGGAGCTAGAGCTTGAGCTGGAGCTGCCCGAACCCGCAACTGCGCCTGCACCGCGCACTGCCGCTCGTCCTGTCGAGCGCGCCAGTGCCGCCGCTACGCGCGGCTTGTTGCAGTACAACAAAGTGGAACAGCGCGAAGGCTTGGTAAGCACCGACTTCTCTCAGATGTCCGGGTGGATGAAGTGCGCTGTGCTGGCCGTGGCCGTAGCAGTCTTCGTGGGCTTGTTCTGGCTCGCGTTCTATGGCGGTGCGTGGTTGCGCTCCGGGAGCTAGAGCTGCGCTGCTCGGCACCAGCCTTCGACCAAACGTTCGGCACAAGCGTCCCAAGTGTGGCCAGCTGCGTGGGTCGCTGCGGCCTGTCGATCTGCCGCAGATTGCTGCAGAGCGGCATGCAAAGCCTGAGCACACGCCTGCGCATCCTGCGGGTCAAAGCAAGGTGCCTGCGGTGCTGTTTCGCGCAAGGCAGTGATGTTGGCGACCGCCAGCGGCGCTTGGGCAAGCTGTGCCTCCAAGGCGACTAGACTGAAGCCTTCGACGAGGGAAGGTACGCACACCGCTGCTGCGCGTGCCAAGAGGCCAGGTAGATCTTCCTCTGCGTACGGACCGCACCAGCGCACCCGAGTGGTGATGTCCAGTTTGCTGGACAAGGCCTGTAATCGCTCCAGCTCATCGCCTTTCGCTGCACCGTGCACTTCAAGGGGCGGCAAGGTAGGGTCAAGCGCCAAAGCATGCAGCAGCACGCCGAGGTTCTTGCGCGGCTCCACATGGCCAATCGCCAGGATGGACGCGGATTCGAACGCAGTCGCCGCGGGCTGTCTAGGCAATGGGCGGAGGTGGTCGCCGCCATTCCCGCATACCACGATATGTTCGGCCGGAATGCGCAAGCGTTCTACCAGCTCTGCTGCAATGGCAGCCGAAACGGTGAAGAACAGCCGTGCATCACGCTTCGCCCGGCCGAGAGCGGTACGGGCGAGCAAGCGCCTGGGAAGCGCAGTCACCTCGGCGTCCAGTCCCCGCACATCATGGATCGTGACTGTCAAAGGAAGTGGACAGTTGCTGGGTGTAGGCAGGTGCGCTGTGTGCACCAAATCGAACGGCGTTCCGCGCTCGGCAGCTTGTACCACCGCTTCACGTACGGCGCTGGATTCCAGAGCTGCCCGAACGGCTAGGGGTCGTGAAGGTGCACGGCCTGCTAGCACCTGCACCTCAGGCAAGGCGAAGGCGATACCCTGTCGTCCGCTCAAGACGCTCAGCGAACCACCGCGTGCAGCAAGCAAGCGTGCAGCTCTCGGCAGCAGCTCTTGGTTGTGGCGCCGTACGCCTCCCATGGCTTGGTCAAAGACCGTACCCAGCACCAACACATGCGGTGCGCGCGGATTCACATCTGTAGCCATGCATCCTCCCAGCGCCGCGCCGTGTCATCCCAGCTATAGCGCGCAGCGTACTGCTGGCGGTCAGCGCGCAGTGTGCTCTCCGAAGCACTAGCACAAGCTTGCAGAATGGCCTGAGCCAAGACTTCGGTCGCGCACGATGCAGCCACATGCGCGACCGGTCCTGCGACTTCGGCTTGTACGGTGCCCGCGGGTACGACTACTGCTGTGCCGCGCGCGAGGGCTTCCACAACCGGCAGGCTGAAGCCTTCACTGCGCGATGCAACGACCACACACGCTGCATGTTCGAGCAACGCACCCATGTCCTCTGCGCTGACTGCACCCAAGTGGCGCAAGCGCGCAGTGTGCTTTGCCATCGCTGGATCCACGGCACCCGTCGTAACCAACACGGGAGCGCTTGCGCCAAGCGTGTCCAAGGCGGCGAGCGCACGCATGGCTTGCTTCTTGGTTCTGCCGCCGCCGGGCACAAGCACATAGTTGCGTGCCCGCAACTCGAAGGCGCGCAGTCGTTCCGGGCTCTGCGAGCTGGGGCGGTCGACACCCCAAGGGACAGCCACGACGCGCTGCGGGTGGTAGTTGGCCACGATCTCTGCACGCACCACCTCTGAGGCAGTCGCTACGAGTTGCGCATGGCGTGTGCCCAGCGCAGCCCATAGCTGGTGCGACCAGCCCGCATGTTCCTCTTCGGCATGTAGCCACGGAAGTTCATGGATCGTCTGCACCAGCTTGCAAGGTGCCAACACAGGGTAGGCACTCGTGCAGGAGTGCAAGACATCGAGCTTGTCGCGCTCAGCCCTGCGCGGCAGCTCATAGTGGCGCCAACGCAGCA
>JBILXQ010000058.1:0-9701 GCA_044378375.1 Planctomycetota bacterium | reverse complement strand
CGTTGCTGGATGCGCAGCACACCACAGCCGGACGACCCGAGTTCGAGCAAGTGCACGGCAACTACGCCTATCGCTTTGACAACGAACAGGCGTTAGCGCGCTTTCGCGCCGAGCCGGCGCGCTATGTGCTCGCGTTCGGAGGCGGTTGTGCCGCCATGGGCCCGTTGAGCGGTGCAGGCGCGCCTACGCGCCACTTTGTGCATGACAAGCGCGTCTACCTAGCCGCCAGCGAAAGCTGCCAAGCCAGCTTCTTGCAAGCACCGCAGGCGCACTTGGAGCCGCTGCCCGAGACAGTCGTGGGTGACGAAGCAGGCGCGGCTCTGGCGTTGCAATGCGCGCGCTGGCTAGGCGGCGATCGCACGCCCGGCCACGACTTTGCCCTGCGTTCGACCAAGGAAGAGACCGAAGGCAGCCGTCCTTGGGTCGTGCGCAAGCTGCGTGTGCTGACACACGATCAGGTCTGGGTGGACTATGTCGCTTGGAACGCGGACGCTTGGTGGTCTCGTGGTCGCTGGACCAAGGACGGAGCTGAAGGCTGCGCGCGCTCAAACAAGACGCCAGAACGCGGCTACGATGCCGGGCAACTCGCCGCCTTGCGTCGCAACTTGCTGTGGGAACCTCTGGCAATGGCGCGCGAAGTGTGCGCAGGACGCGTGGCCGCCAAGTCGCTGGGTCAAGCACAGTGGACCATCGCTGGACGGAGCACTACTGGCCACGCGATCGAGCTGTGCTGCGATGGCGTGCGCCTCGTGTGGTTGATCGACCCGGCCGATGGAGCGCTCGTGGCCCAGCGTGGTGTGCGCCGCCGGCGTGACGCGCGTGTAGCCGAAATGACGGAATTCCTCGATGAATGGACCTCCTCGGAAGGCTTGCGCGCCCCTTTGGTGCGTGTGCGGGCCGATGGCATCGAGCGTTGGGACGAGGCCCAGCTCGTGATCTTCGAGGAGCGTTGATCCACGGCCGCTGCTAGGCTGCTGGGACCGTATGCAGCCGTACGCACCGACCACTCCGCGTCCAACCAACGCGCGCTCCGGCGTGGCGTGGCTGCGCATCGTTGTGGCGCTTGTCATGGCGCTGCTGCTGGCCTTCGTCGCGGCCGAGCTGTGGTTGCGCTGGAATGCTCCAGCGGAATCACGCCTGCCGTTCGATGAGGATCCGTCGTCCCGCGTGCACATCGCCGCCACGACACCGGGGCTAAGCTACGAGCTGGGCGCGCATCGCACCTCGAACTTCCTTGGCGTCGAGGTGCGCACCAACTCGCGTGGGCTGCGCGACAACGAAGCGCGCACACCGCGTGCCCCGCGCGTGGTGGCCGCACTCGGCGACTCCATCACGTTTGGATGGAGCGTCGAGCAAGAAGACGCCTGGCCCCAAGCGCTCGAACGCCTGTTGCAAGCGCAACAACCCACCGAGGTCGACAACTACGGTGTCAGCGGCTACTCCACGCGCGATCAACTTGCCGTGTTGGAGGCCAAAGTGCTGCCCACCAAGCCCGACCTGATTGTGCTGGGCTTCTTCATGAACGATTGCGAGCCGCACGGTGTGTCGCCGCTGCACCTCGCCTTCCGCAAGGACTCGTGGTTCGCGCATTCGATGCTCTACGAGCGTCTCGTACGCGCCGGTCGCAAGGCCGAGCTGCGCAAGTACCAAGGCAGTCTCTACCGCTGGGTCACGGACCCTGCAGGCCCGAACTGGCAAGCGTGGCTCGGCGTGGTGGAGCGCTTCGCAGACACCTGTCGCGCCGCCGATGTGCCCGTGCTCGTAGCTGTTTTTCCCGCGTTTTGGAGCTATGACGACTTTGCGCAGTACCCGTGGAGCGCGGTGCACACGCAAGTGGTGGAAGCCTTCGAAGCGCGTGGTCTGCCAGCCTTTGACCTCGTGCCGTACTTTGCAGCTGCGGGGCTGACGGCCGCCAGCGCCAAGGTCGACGACGAACACCCGAACGCGCGTGGCCACGCGGTCGCCGCGCAGGCCATCGCCGAACAGCTGAGGCAACGCGGCCTATGAGCGACGCGCATCAAAGCGCTCCAGTGAGATCGAGCATCTGGATCTTGCTGGCACTGGCCACTGTGGTGCGCGTGGCGGTGCTGCTCGTGCCCGGCCCCGACCTGTCGGAACAAGGCCGCGTCATGGCCGAAGAGCTGGCGCGCGGTGTCGCAGTCCACGAGTGGTTGAGCCTGTCACCTTTACTTGACTGGCAGGACTACCAACAGCCGTTCTGGGGCGGGCATGTCTTCGCCACATGGCTTGCAACACCGTTCTGCGCCCTGCTGGGAGAGACACTGTTCGCGCTGCGCCTTGCAACGCTGCCCTTCGCTTGGGCGCTTGTCGCCTCGGGCTTCTTGCTGGTAGACCGCATCGCCGGCCGACGCGCGGCATGGATCACGGGTTGCTTGTTAGCTATCCCCGTGCCTGGGTTCCTGCTGTTGTCGAGCACATTGCAAGGCACGCATTGCGAGGCACTGGGCCTGGCCTGCTTGTCTATTTTGCTTGTCGTGCGGGTATTCGAAGCAGCGCGCCTCGGGCGCATCGTGCTGCTGGGCTTGGTGCTGGGTCTCGACCTGTGGTTCGGCTACCCGGCCTTGCTGCCAGCCTTGTTCGTGGCCGCGTGGCTGGCCTGGGCCGCGCGCCCACCGCTGCGCAGCTGCTGGAATCCACGGCTTTGGCTGGCCTTCGCAGTGGCGGCGTTGGTCGGCGCCTATCCATGGTTGCGCCTGGCCGGCGCCGAACAATCCTCCACCCAAGTCTACGGCCTGCCCGCCAGCCACTGGTTCGATGTGCAGCGCCTGCTGACCGCCCTGGGCACCAAGGTCGAGCTGCTTGCGACCCAAGACCTGGCGCTATCGTTGTGGCTGCCGGGCTCCGACTACCTGCACATCGGCTGGCTCGCGCACGCAGCAGCTTGGAGTTTGCTTGCCTTGTGGGCGTACGGGCTGTGGTCACACCGCAGCGACCTCCGCAGCGCCGCACAGCCGTCAAGTAATCCTGACAAGCTGCGCGCCGCCCTGACCGCCGGGCTGGTGTTGTTGCCCGTCTATCATGTGGCCCTGCTGCTGTTCTCGACCTTTGATCTGGGCCCGCGCGACTGGATCCAGAACATGCGCTACTTGCTGCCCTTGTGGCCGCTGAGCGTGTTCGGCATCGCCTTGGGTCTGGCGCGTTGGACAGCGCCGCGTGCCGCGTGGACCACCGCGGCTTTGGTAGGCCTGTGCGCCGTTGGCACTGCCGGTCGACTCGACACCGCCGCCTTCGGCCGCGACCTGCGCACGCCTATCGCCTCAGCCCGCCAACATGGACGCATGACCGCACTTTGGCGGCGGGGCAATCAAGCGGCCCTCCAGCGCGCCCTCACGCGCGTGCAGACGCGCCCCGCGGCCGAGCGTGATGAGTACCTTCATTCTCTCGGCCTGTGGTTTCGCTTCTGGAGCGCCCCCACTTCCAAGCTCGGCAAGCTGGACGAAGCGCGGCGCGCAGACTCGCTGCGCACGCTGCGCTGGCTGGGCGAACAGGTGCCGCCCGAGCAGCGTCGTTTCTTCGTTTTGCCCGCAGAAAACGAGGTCATTCGCCTGGCAGAGACGGTCGCGGAACGCCACTGAGCAGCGCTTCAGAAACGTCCCCAGGCGCACATTTGGGACAACCGGCAGCTCACCAAAGTGCTATGCGCTTTCCTATATCTATTTGAATCTGTGGCTACTAGGCTCTCTTTTGTCGCCGCGGTAGCGCGGTCACTGCGGATCTCGTGCTGGGAGCAACGCAGCGGCCTCGGCTACCAGCGCTCGGGTTCTTGCCAGCCCGTCGACGCGGTACCGGAGGAGACGACACCAGGATGGCGCATCGGACTAACCACCCGGTGCGCCATCTTCCATTGGGTCTTCCCTGCACAGCACTTACGCCGGAAACGCGCGTAGACTGCAGCGTCATGGTGCGCATTCTCGGTCTCTGCCAAGGCGACCCCAACAGTCGCTCGAGCTATTCCGGCTCGGCGAGGCAGTGCTTCCGCGCCGTGGGTCGCATAGACGCCTTGCACACAGCGGTCGACGCCAGCATCGGGCAGCCGCTTCAGCATGTGTTGCGTGCGCTTGCCAGCCTGCGCGCCCGCCGCATCCGCGGCAGCCAATTGCTCGGCGCATGGAGTCCCGCCTCCGTACGCGCACGCTCGCGGCGCGCGGCGGACCTTGCACGCCGTGCACGCGACCAAGGGGCTGACGCGCTGCTCCTGTATGGATCCAACGCCCATCCCAAGCTCGCTGACCCAAGCCTCGACCTGCCTAGCGGCGTCGCGCTCGATGCCACCTTCGCGCAATTGGCGCGCTCCAAGGAAGGCTGGTTCCAGCACCTCGGCCCGCGCGAATCCCAGCGCTGCATCGCCGAACAACAGCGCGTGTTCGAGCACTGCGAGCTGCTTTGGCCACGCACACATTGGTGCGCAACTTCCTTGAGGGAGGACTACGGGATCGCACCCGAACGGCTAGTCGTGACTTCGGCCGGCAGCAATCTCGACACGCCGCCCGCAGCGCACGGCGTGCACGATGGGCGCACGCTTTGAGCTCTATGGCATCGTGTTGGTCGAGGCACAGGCAGCGGGCTTGCCGGTGATTGCCCTGGATCGTGGAGCTGCAAGCGAGATCGTTGCCCATGGGTCGACGGGAACACTCGTGCAGCACGAAGACCCCGAGGAACTGGCGGCAACGATGCTGGCATGGCTGCGTGATCCTGCGCACCTTAAGGCCGCAGGCGACGCAGCGGTTGCGCATGTGCGCTTGCATTGCACATGGGACCTGGCGGCGGCACGCATCGTCGCATCGCTACGGCCGTTGGTGCGCGGCGGGTAGGATCCGCAGCGACCGCAAAATTGGCCCTGCAGCGCGACGCCTTGCGACAAGCTCTGCCATACTGTCATGCCTCCCGAGCGGCTGCGCCGTTTGGCCATCCACGAACCTCCGCGGCCTGCGATCTGCCGCGCACACGACCACATGCAGCATTCCTCCCCTCTCGCAACCCGCGACACGCAAGCCTTTGTGAATGGAGTGCGCGAGCGCGTCGGCACCGTAGTCGTTGGTCAAGACATCGTCGTCGAGCGCTTGCTCATCGCGTTGTTCACCGGCGGCCATGTGCTGTTGCAAGGTGTGCCGGGCCTGGCGAAGACCTTGTTGGTGTCGGCCTTGTCGCGCACGATTGACCTCGACTTCGCACGCGTGCAGTTCACGATCGACCTGCTGCCGGCCGACATCCTCGGACAGGAAGTGCTCGACCAACGCACGAACGAGTTCCGCGTGCGCAAGGGTCCGATCTTCACCAACTTGTTGTTGGCGGACGAGATCAACCGCGCTGCACCCAAGGTGCAAGGTGCGTTGCTCGAGGCGATGCAGGAGCGCAAGGTCACGATCGGCTCGGAGACCTTCAAACTTCCGGCTCCGTTCTTGGTCATTGCCACGCAAAACCCGGTGGAACAAGCGGGAACCTTTGAGCTACCCGAAGCGCAGCTCGACCGCTTCATGTTGGTGCACCGCTTGAACTATCCGCGGCGCGAAGACGAGCGCGAGATTCTGCTGCGCAACTCGCGTTTGGGTGTGCAGCGCTCGGACAAGGGCGCGATCGTGCAGACCGAGTTCGATGTGCTCAAACAAGCTCCCGTGGGCTCCAGCGAAGACTTGGTCGCCGCGATGGAAGCGGTCAACCGTGTCCACGTCAGCGAGACCTTTGTCGAGCACATTGTGGACCTGATCGATCGGTCGCGCCATCACCCCGAAGTCGAGCTTGGCTGCAGTCCACGCGCGGGGATTTCGCTCGTGAAGAGCTCGCGTGCACGCGCGCTGCTGCATGGGCGCGACTACTGCGTGCCCGAAGATCTGTACGCCTTGGCGGAAGACGTGATGCTGCACCGCATGCGCTTGAAGTACGAAGCCATCGCCTCCGGACGCACCGGCAAGCAAGTGCTGCACGAGATGCTCAAGGCCCTCGGCGCACCGCAAGGAGTGTGAGCGCGTGAGCGCGCACGAGATCCAAGCGGGCTCGGGCGAGTACCGCATCGATGACCTGCGTCCGCTCGACGCGCGTCAGTTCGCGGTGGCGGTGCGCAAGCTCGCGGACGGGCTGTTGTACGGTCTCGATCGCTCGCCTTTTGTGGGCTCGGGCGTCGAGTATGTGCAGTCGCGTCCGTGGGTCGATGGAGACTCGGTGCGTGCGATCGATTGGCGCGTGACCGCGCGTACCGGCAAGTTCCATGTGAAGGAGTTCGAAACACCGCGCAGCTTGCCGACATGGTTGCTGATCGACACCTCGGCCTCGATGACCGTGCAGTCAGGGGCACTTTCCAAGTACGAATTGGCAGTGCGTGTGGCTGGCGGCTTGGCCTTTGCTTGCCTGGATCGAGTCAGCCCGGTGGGCGTCATTGCGGTCGGCGACAGGGCCATGCGACTGCAGCCCAGCATGTCCAAGGTCAAGGTGCTCGAATGGATGCTAGCGCTGCGCGACTATCGCACGAGTGAACGCACACACTTGGCCGCGCGTGCACGCGAGCTGGCGACAAGCGCGGGGCAGCGCTCGTTGATCATTGTTCTCAGCGATCTGCACGAAGAAGGCGCGGTCGAAGCATTGAGAGCCCTCGCGCAACTGCATGATGTCGTGGTGTTGCGCTTCGAAGATCCCGCCGAGCGCGGCCTGCGCGGTGCGGGTTTGGTGCGCGGCCGCCCGGCGGAACAGGGCGCGGCCTTCGTGACGCGCGGCGCGCGCTTGGGGGCGACGGGCCTAGAAGAAGCGGATGCCCTACTGCGCCGGGCGGGCATTGACCTTTTGGTCTTGCGGCCGGGCGAAGCCGTCCAAGCCCCCTTGCGTAACCTCTTCCAACATCGTGGCCGCACAGGCCAGGGGATCCGCTGATGCTGCGCGCTTTCGCAACGCCCTGTCTGGTTCTTTTGACAATGACGGCCAGCCCAGCGCAAACAGGCCGTGGGCCGCGTGAGTCCACCATCGGCCTGCCGGCGGTTTTGGACGATGTGCGCCTCGCGGGTTCAGAGCTGGAAGCACGCAAGATGGATGACCTCGCACCCGCTACGGTGCGCATCATCGAGGCTTGGCCGGATGGCGAGAATCAATGGCGCTACAAGCTGGAGTGGCGGGCCTTCACACCCGGCGAGCACGACTTGATGCAGCTCTTGCGGCGCAAAGATGGCTCCAGCACCGGCGAGCTGGCACCGCTCATGGTGACGGGTACAGCGGCTTTGGCAGAAAGCGGCGTGGTCAAGCCCACGGCACCGCAAGCCACGCAACTGGGTTCAACCGGCGGCTACCGCCTGATGCTGTGGGTGCTCGGTGGTACTTGGTTGGTGGGCTTGGTTTTGATCGTGCGAGCCATGCGCTCCCAACGCTCGCAAGCACAAGCCGCGCGCAGCATCAGCTTGGCGGAACGCTTGCGGCCGCTAGTCGAACGCGCGGCGCGCGGTGAACTCGACCAACGTTCCACCGCGCAATTGGAGACGGCTTTGGTCGCGCTGTGGCGCAAGCGCCTGCAGTTGGAAACGCAGGATCCCACGACGTGCATCCAGCAACTCAAGGCACATGCAGAGGCCGGGCCATTGTTGCGTGGCTTGGAGCAATGGCTACATGCGCCCCAAGGCCGTACGCAGGTCGATGTGAGTGCGCTCTTGGCGCCCTATGCGCACCTCTCTGCAGGTGAGTTCGGTGCACCACTGGAAGCGGAGAGCAAGCGCTGATGGATGCTCTCTACGCCTTTCGTCATCCGGAGCTGCTGCTGCTGCTGGTTGTGCCTTTGGGCCTGCTGATCTGGAGCTGGTCGCGTCAGGATGGCGTGGCGCTGCCGCACGAAAGCAGCACAGGCAAAGGCCGCGGTTGGAACGTGGCCTTGCGCGTAGCGGACTGCGTGCCGGCCTTGTTGTTGGCAGTAGCAGTCTTGTTGTTGGCCGGCCCGCAAGCGTGGGGCGAGCCCAAGTCACGCCGCGCCTTGACGAACATCCAGTTCTGCGTCGATGTGTCCGGCAGCATGATGGCTCGCTACGGCGATGGTACGCGCTACGACGGCGCGATGGAGGCGATCAACAGCTTTGTGGATCGCCGTCAGGGCGATGCCTTCGGCTTGACCTTCTTTGGCATTGAAACGCTGCACTGGGTTCCGTTGACGACGGACACATCGGCGTTCCGTTGCGCGCCGCCGTTCATGCGACCAGGCAACTTGCCTCAGTGGTTTGGCGGCACCTACATCGGCAATGCCCTACGCCAATGCCGCAAGGTGCTGTTGGAGCGTGAAGAGGGCGACAAGATGATCGTCCTGATCACCGATGGCTACAGCGCGGATCTGTCTGGCGGAGCCGACGAAGAGATCGCGCGTCAATTGGAGGCCGATGGCATCGTCGTCATGACGGTCCATGTGGCAGAAGGCAACTTGCCTGATGAAGTCGCGCGCATCGCAGCCCGTACCGGCGGTGAAGCCTTCAAGACGGACAATCCTGCTGCTCTGGAGGCATGCTTCGCCAAGATTGACTCCATGACCAAGACCAAGATGGTCAAGGCGCAAGCCGAAGCCGCGGACGATTACACCATGTGGAGCCTCGCGGGCTTGGGGGCGCTGGTACTGGCGTTGTTGTGTGCCTTAGGACTGCGAGCCAACCCATGGTGAGTGCCCCATGATGGTGGACCTGCACACAGCGACATGGATCGCCGGCGCGGTGGCCTTGCTCGCCGCCGGAGCCGAGTGGTTGCACGCACGGCGTGTCAAGAGATTGCGACACCTAGCCTTTGGCCCGGGCGGAGCGCCGCGCATGTGGACCAAGGTTGCTGCACCACTGCGGGTGCTGGCCTTGGCCGCTGTCGCGTGGGGCTTGTTAGTGCTGCTTGTTGTGCCCCCGCGCGCCTTTGATGCGCAGGGCGAGCTCAAGAAAGATGATGTAGATCCACAGCACATCTTGCTGGTGTTGGATGTTTCGCCGTCCATGAAACTCAAGGACGCAGGGCCCAACCGCGATCGTTCGCGTATGGCGCGGGCGCGCGAGGTCATGGAGTCCTTCTTCGATCGCGTGCCGCTGAAAGAATGGCGCGTCTCTGTCGTGGCGTTCTACACAGGCGCGATCCCCGTCGTCGAAGACACCATGGACTTTGAAGTGGTGCGCAACATCTTGGGTGACCTGCCCATGGACTACGCGTTTCAACCGGGAAAGACGGAGCTTTTCGCTGGCCTGAAGGGTGCGGCCCAGATGGCAGACAAGTGGAAGCGCGACAGCACCACCGTGGTGGTGATCTCGGACGGCGACACGGTGCCTGCTTCGGGCATGCCGCGCATGCCGGCCGCCGTGCGCAGTGTGTTGGTGGTCGGGGTGGGCGACAGCAAGCAAGGCTCCTTCATCGATGGCCGCAACTCGCGCCAAGATGTGGGCACCTTGCGCCAAGTGGCGACACGCTTGGGCGGCACCTTCTTCGACGGCAACGAGAAGCACCTACCGACTGCGCTGGTGGCCGAATCCGCATGGCGCGAAGGCGACGATGACCTCATCCAATGGACCTTGCGTGAGTTCGCGCTCTTCGCGGTGACAGCCGGCGCCGCCATCTTGGCGTTGCTGCCTCTACTACTGGCGCTCTTCGGCAGCGGGTGGCGTGCGGGAGTGCGCTCCACAGTTCGATCTGGGGCGTATGCCAACTCAGGCACCAAGTCCTCAAACTAGTGGCTATGAAACACTTCTTGTTCTCCGCTC
>JBILXQ010000447.1:0-2785 GCA_044378375.1 Planctomycetota bacterium | reverse complement strand
CGAGCCCTGGAGCTTCGCCTTCGACGAGATGGAGACGTTTGAGGAGAACCGTCTGCACAAGCCGCTGACGGTGCCGACGCTCGTCCACCAGACCAGCATGTATGTCGTCGACCTGGAGGTCGGGCGCCTAGCTTCGCGTAATCGCAAGAAGGCCGTCGAGCAGGGGCGGGAGCTGCGCATCTCGGAGTCGCGTCTGGCGTGCCAGCAGGTGCTCTTTCGGTTCGGCCGCGAGATGCGCGGGAAGACGGGCATGACGCTGCGGACCGATCGCAAGCCGGGTTACATCAAGTGGATCAAGAAGTTCGCGCCGTGCGTCAAGGCGCATAGTCGCACCAGCAGCAAGGTGCGCCGGAACCCTGATAATCCGCTGGCGCGAGTGAACTTGACGTTCGCGATGATGCGCGACGGGCTGTCGCGGCTGGTGCGGAGAAACTGGGCGTACAGCAAGTGCCGGCACAAGCTGAAGCGGCACCTGTGGATCTGGGTCACATGGAGGAACTATGTGCGGCAGATCACGAACAGGGATCGTTGGAACTCACCGGCGAGTGTGTTGGGGATCGAGTCGCGGCGGCTGGAGCTACATGAGGTGCTCCTCAAGCGGCAGTTCGGCCCGTGGTGCAAGAAGCCGGGCTATGGGCGGTTCGTTAGCCAAACTTGACGCTGTTAAGGAAACCTGACATCCAAAAAGAGAGGGCCGCGGAGAGGTCTGCAGCCCTGAGCGTGCACACTGGACTGGGCCAGTATCACTCTTGCCGTAGCCCCTCCCTCACCCTCCCCAACCACCCACACGACTCCTCCAGCCCTCCCAACCTCTCCGCTTGCAACCACAACCGCCTATACTCCAATTCCTGCCCCTCCAACGCCGTCGCCATCCTCCTCCTCGCTCCCGCCGGCAATCCAGCCAACGGCGTCCCATCCGCCACTCCGCATCGTTCCGCTCCCAGCTCGCACGCAGTACTCAGCACATCGCAAATCCAGCGCCACTCATCGGCGAGGCGATTCGCGTCTTTGCGTCGGCTGTGAGACAGGTTCACGCGAGTGCGCAGTGCGGCTAGCTCCGCGCGGGCCCGTTCGAAGCCGTCGGCGGTTGGGTCTTTGATGCGTGCGTGTGGCCAGGCTTTGTCGGCGAAGGCCAGCGTGAAGAAGAGGGGGGAGCCGTTGGTGCTGGTGGCGCCGCAGGTTTCGTGGACGCGGGCTAGGTCTAGCTGCAGTTGGCCGCTGGCTCCGGACTCGTCGTCGAAGGCGAAGCGGGAGATGAGCTTGGCCCAGAGGGCGTCGTCGAGGTGGGCTGCTGAGCTTGGGTTCCAAGCTAGGCCTGCGGCGGCGATCAGGCCGAACCAAGACACGCTGCGTGGTTGCAGATGGCCGCGATCACCCCAGTCGGTCACAAGCCAGCCGGTGGCACCGGCTGCGGCTCCTTGGATGGCGGCTTCTTTGAGATTGGCGAGAGCGTTGGTCGCGCGACCGGAGATGCTCTGCCAAGAGGATGTCCCGGGGCAAACGTGGAAGGGGATGCCGGTCTCGCGGAAACGTTGCACATGCTCGGCGAATGGATGGCCGGCATCGTAGCCCCACTCCATCAGCACAAGATCACGCGGCAGTTCCGATACGAGCTCGGGATGTTGAACGACGATGTCACCCCACAGTTGCATCGTCAGGCCACGCGCGCTGACACGTTCGTGCAGGCGTTGCACATGCTCAAGGTATACGCGACCTACGCCACGACGCTCGACTTCGGCCTTGCTGCGCCCCATGCCCAGATCAAAGGTCTCATCGCCTCCGATGTTGAGCGTGCGACTTTGAAAGTGCGGCGTGAGTTGGTCCCAGAGGTCTTCCACCAGTTCGAGCGCGCGCGGATCGCTGGGGCAGAGTGCAAAAGGTTCTTTATGGATGGAAAAGGCGTGTTCAACACCGTCAGGTACTTCGGACAAAGGTCGATAACGCTCATGCGTCAGCCAGCGATGCATGTGGCCGAAGCTCTGCTGGTTGGGAACCAGTTCCACGCCCAGTTGGCGCAGGCGGCGATCGAGACGCAAGAGCTCATCCCCGGTGTAGGGAGACGCATCGCGCCACACATCTTCGTGGCCTGCGTACGCAAACGTGTGCTCGAAGTACAGCTGCCAACGATTGGTCTTCAAGCCCGCCATGCGCACGGCGAAATCATCCAAGGTCTCGGGCAACGGCACCCGCGTGCGCGACACATCGAGCATCACGCCGCGTTCGGCAAACGCAGGCCAGTCCTCGACGGCTGCGCAAGGCAAATGCACAACAGCTTGATCGTTGGTGCGCGCTTCGGACGCGGCCGCATCGATCCACTGGAGGAAGGTGCACAATGCATGTCGTACACCGGCAATGTCGCGCGCTTCGATGCGTGCACCTTCAGAGTCGACGACTAGCGCATAGCCTTGCGCACGCACGGGCGCAGTGTCATCGAGCACGATACTGAGCGCTGGATCCAAAGGACCGCTGCGTGCAGCGGTGAGCTGCAAGGTGAAGCCGCGTTGTCGTAGTGCATCCACAAAAGGCAGCACCACTTCGGCCGTCTGGCCGTCGTTGATCCAGACCGTGCCAGTACGAAGGAGCGCAAGTCGCCCCTCAAGCGGTACTACGCGCTGAGGCCAAGGCCAAAGCGCTCCATCAGCGATCGTCCACATGGGCGCCTAGGATGCACCCAGTCGCCCAGCAGCTCAACGCTGGACTTGGTTCAGAAGCCCACGGTCGCACCGAAGGTGAGCGTCGCATTGTCCGCTTCCTCGACTGCGTCGCGTAGTTCCGAGTCGAGCAC
>JBILXQ010000446.1:0-2794 GCA_044378375.1 Planctomycetota bacterium | reverse complement strand
CCTTGTTCGTCGCCTTCGCCACTGCCATCACCTTCACCTCCTCCACCGTTGTCACCGAAGCGCAGCCGCGGCAGTTCGATGTGTGGGACGGGGATGGACACCGCATGCTCGCCGCGACGCCCGAGCAGCTCGGTACTCGTCAGGTAGCGCCGCAAGTCCTTGCGCAAGCGACCGCGCACAATCTCGCGGAAGCGTGCACGGTCTTGCTCAATGCGGTGCAGGCCCATGGAAGTTCACGCCGCCTGTTGCGCAGGCTTGCTCTCGCCGCGCGCAAAGAGACCCGCCACGCGTTGCAGTACACGCTCTGCACTCGCGCTGTCATAGCCGCAGTCACGCACCAATCGTGAGCGAATGACAGCAATCTTGGCGAGAGCATCGGGGTCGACAACGGTAGACACCAGGCTGGTCAGTTGGATGCAATCGCGACGGTCCTCAAAGACCTTGGTCTCGAGAGCCCGCACCAACCGAGCATTCTCGCGGTAGTCAAAGGTACGACCATCCGCCTGCACAGCGGCAATGTAGTTCAGCAGTTCATGCCGGAAGTCCGCCTTGCGTGCCTCGGGGATGTCGATCTTCTCTTCGATTGCACGCATCAGGCGCTCGTCAGGTTCGGACTCGCGTCCCCGACCGTCGATCACCTTCTCGCGTGTGACCCAGGCTGTGACATTGTCGATGTACTTGCCGCACAGGACCTCAATCGCTTCGGGATCCGCAGTGACCGCGGCTTGCACTTCACGCTTGATGATCTCTTCGTGCTCCTCGCGCACCACAGCCACGAGCTGCATGCAGCGCTTGCGCACATCCTCATTGGAAATCAACGAGTGATGACGGAGTCCGCGTTCGATCTCGTCGAGCACATCATCGGCGCAGACAACAGGTGCATCACCCGCAAGCACAGCCGCGATACGGTCCTGTACATAGCGCGGACTGATGCCCGACAAGCCTTCACGCGGATGTGCCTCCTGCAGTTCGTGTACAGATTCACGCGTCCAGCCTTGCAGTTCGCGGCCGTCGTAGAGCTTGGCCTTCTGGACGATGGTAAGCGACGGATGCGTAGGGTCTTCAAGGCGCGTCAGGACGGCCCACAACGCTGCCATCTCGATCGCATGTGGCGCGATCACACGGCCTGGTACACCTCGCTCGACAAAGCGACGACGATGGATCGCGATCTCATCGTGCCACGCAAGATTGTAGGGCACATCGATCTTGATGGTGCGGTCACGGAAGGCTTCCATCAGATCGTTGGAGACGAGCTTTTTGTATTCAGGCTCGTTCGTGTGACCGAGGATCACCTCATCGATCGATACCTGCGCGAATTTGCGCGGTTTGATGACATGTTCTTGTGTCGCACCCAGCAGGTCATACAGGAAGGCGACATCCAACTTGAGCACTTCGACGAACTCGACCAAGCCACGGTTGGCAACGTTGAACTCACCGTCAAAGTTGAAAGCGCGGGGATCGGAATCCGAGCCGTATTCCGCGATGCGGCGATAGTTGAGGTCGCCAGTCAACTCAGTCGAATCTTGGTTCTTCTCGTCTTTGGGCTGGAAGGTACCGATGCCCACGCGGTCCTTCTCCGACAGCACAAGGCGACGCACGCGTACATGCTCAAGCACCTTGTGCCAGTCGCCGTTGTAACGCTGCGCCAGCTCGTTCGCCCACCAGCGCGATACCGGATCCAACTCGCCCTCGACACGTAGGCGGTACTCGCTGTGCAGGGTGCGCGTCAGTCGATCTTCTGCTGCCTGACGAGCTTCGCGCGGCAACAACACGAGAGGTTCTTGGTTCATCGCGGACGGAATGACCTGTCCATCAACCAACCAGTCAAAGGTGTAGAGCGCTCCAGAATCACTGCGCGAGTAGTGCTCTAGACCGCGCTTCAACAAGCGCGCGATCGTGCTCTTCGCACTGCCCACGGGACCATGGAGCAAAAGCACGCGGCGCTCTGGCCCAAGCCCTCGAGCTCCAGCTCGAATGGTCTTGACCAAGTCACACAACGGCTCCTCAAGGCCCAAGACGGCGTCTTCGCCGTTGTGAAACGGGTCATCGAACAACTTCCAACGCAGGCGCCCCGAAGAGAGACGAGTGGAACCATGACTCTCGATCATGTCCGCCAGTCGCTGCCACGCATTGCGCACCGGCCGCGGATCACGATCCACCAGTTGCAGGTACTCGCGAAAGGAACCTGTCCAAAGTACTGGACAGGTCGCCTCACGGAGACGCGTCTCAACCAGGTCGTGCAGAGACGGACGTGCGTCGGTCATGGGTACAGCTCGTGATCAGGGCACGCGGGGCGCGTGCGGGTCAGGCGGAAACGGGGCCACTCGTGTAGGTACATCGACCGATTTCGCCGTGGGCGTAATGGGCCCCGGCACGTCTGCCTGCCTGTGGGACGCTGGGCGCAGGTCTGGGAGAGCAGCGACAGAGCACGTAATCTATTACTGCAAAGCAACTTAAGGCCGCCGGCCCACTCCACCAAGCAACCCAACGCACGCCACCTTACCCTGTGCGCCATGGACCGCTGCCTCCTGCCGTTCCTGTGCGCCCTAGCTCTAGCTTCCTGCCGCGAGCAAGGCCTTTCCGACCCCACACCCGCTGGCACCCAAGTGACCTTCGACCAGAGTCGTGCTTGGAAGTTGCTGCTCGAGCAAGTCGACATCGGCCCGCGCCCCGCAGGCTCGGAAGGTGCCGAAGCCAACCGGCGCCTGATCGAGCGCGAACTGCAAGCCGTAGGACTCAAGCCCGTGCGCGAGTCCTTCGAGGACCTCACTCCCGCCGGCAAGATCCAGTTCGT
>JBILXQ010000445.1:0-2801 GCA_044378375.1 Planctomycetota bacterium | reverse complement strand
GGACATACGCCTCGGGGCCTTGGAAGGTCTTGTTCTCGCCGATGACGACGCGCGGGATCTTGTAGAGCAGAGCTGTTCCGCTGCACATGTCGCAGGGGGACAGAGTCGAGTAGAGCGTGCAGCGCGCGTACTCTTTGGCTTTCAAGCGTCCGGCGTTTTCCAGCGCATCCATCTCGGCATGCAGGATGGGGCTGCCGCGCTGCACGCGACGGTTATGGCCACGCCCGATCACCTCGCCATCGAGCACGAGCACCGATCCAATCGGGATGCCGCCCTCTGCCAGTCCCAGTCGGGCTTCTGCCAAGGCTTCGCGTAGATACCGTAGATCATCCATGCGGCTAGTGTGCAGTCTGTCGCGCTCGCGCGCTATGCTCGCTGTCATGGCGATTGGACAAGCGTCTCGAGTGGCCCCTGCATGGAAGCCTGAAACCAAGCGTGTGGGGGAATGGGAGATCACGGCGCTCTCCGACGGTCACCTGCGCTTGGATGGTGGTGCGATGTGGGGCGTGGTGCCCGCAGCGCTGTGGCGCCAGTGGACGCCGCCGGAGGCGGACAACACGATCCTCATGGCGTTGCGTCCTTTCTTGTTTCGGCGCGCTGGCCATGTTGTGTTGGTCGAGCCAGGCATCGGCAAGCGTTGGAGCGACAAGTGGCGCCGCATCTATGGCATTGAGCATGATGCAGATGTGGTCAGCAGCTTGGCTGCGGTCGGACTGCGTCCAGAGGATGTGACGACCGTAGTTGGCACCCACGCGCACTTTGACCATGTGGGCGCCATGGTGACGGAGGACCAAGGTCAGCCACGCCCTGTGTTTCCCAACGCACGCCACGTCTTGCCTGCGATCGAGATCGAGATGGCGCTGGCCGATGAGAATCCGCGCTCTGGTTCCTATCGCGCTGAAGATGTGCAGCCTTTGCTGGATGCCGGCATGTTGCAGGGCGTCGAAGGTGTCGTCGAGTTGGCGCCTGACTTGCGCCTACATGTGTTGGGCGGTCACTCGGATGGTGTGTCCGTAGTGACGGTGCATGAGGACGGGCCCGATGCGGCCGTCTTCTGGTCGGATGTAGTGCCTACGATGCACCACATCCAACCGCCGTACATCATGGCCTATGACATCGATGTGATTCGCAGCTTTGAGGTGCGTAGCGCGTGGCTGAATCGTGCGGCAGAAGGCAACTGGTTGGGCTGCTTCTTTCACGACCTTGATCACGCCTTTGGGCGTGTCAAGAAAACAGGACGGCGCTTCGAGGCGTTTCCAGAGTGACTTAGTTCAATCCAAGGGCGCGCGCCGCGAGTGCATGATGGTGGCGGGTGTGCATCGCGCCAAAGCGCGCCCATTGCGCAAAGGTCAGTGGCCCAAGGATCTGGTGCGGGATCCACAGGACCTCCAGCCGAGTGGGATCGGTCTGCGCCGCAAACGGCTGGATGAGGGCGACCACGCCTTCAGCCCACGCGCGTGTGGTCGCTAGGTCGAGGTCGCTCGGTGGACGCACCATGCGCGGCGATTGCGCGCCGCTGGGAAGTACGCCCGAGGCCAAGATGCGCAGTGCTTCGGGGTTCGGTGTGGCCTCGCGTTGGACTAGCAGTCCTTCGCCTTTGCGTAAGGAGGCGAGGTTCTTCAACACCAACTCGTTCGCGAGTGAGACATGGGCGATGTGGCTAAGAGCCGACCAACCAGATACCTCCGTGCGAACGGTGGTCAGCTGCGCCGCGTCGTTACCGAAGAGCGTCAATAGCTCCTGTGCTGCTTGAGCAAACGAGTCCAGTTCTTGCATGGCGGCATGGTAGCGTAGAGCCCGCTATGCGCCTCGTGTCCCTGTGCCCAAGCCTCACGGAGCTGGTGTTTGATCTCGGTCGTGGTGCCGACCTTGTAGGCATCACCGAGTGGTGCGTGCACCCTGCTGACAAAGTTGGTGCCGTGGAGAAGGTTGGCGGCACGAAGAACCCCAAGGTCGCCCGCATTGTGGAGCTTGCGCCCGACTTGGTCTTGATGAACGAAGAGGAGAATCGCCAAGAGGACGCGCAGGCATTGGGGAACGCCGGTGTGTGCGTGCACGCCAGTATGCCCCGTGGCTGTGATCAGACGGCCGCGATGGTGCGTTCGATTGCACGGGCCATTGATCGTGCCGAGGCTGGAGAGCGCATCGCTGTTGACATCGAATCTCGCGCTAGGCGCGTGCGCTTGGCCGCGGTGGATAGGCCGCGCGTGACCTTTGCGTACTTGGTGTGGCGCAAGCCGTACATGACGCTGAATGCCGATACCTTTGCCTCCGCTCTGCTGGAGCAGGCCGGCGGCGTGAATGTGTACGGTGTGCATACAGAGCGCTATCCCGAGACGACGGTGGACGAGCTGGTGCGTTTGGCGCCGCGTCAAGTGTTCTTGTCGACAGAACCGTTTCCGTTCGAGCCCAAACACATCAAGGAATTGGCCGAAGCCACGGGATGGGATCCTGCCCGCTTCGTGATCGCGGATGGCGAGTACTTGTCGTGGCACGGTTCACGCACACCCGCGGGGATCGACTACGCCGAGCAGTGCATCCTTCAAGCGCAAGCTAGCCCGAGGCACTAGCTTTCAGCGCAGGTGCATGCGCCAGACAACATCCTTGTCGAGCGTCCCATCATCATCGCGTCTGTCCGGGCCTGTGCACCACAGCTGCACAAGCCCTGTGTCGTTGATGGCGACGCGCATCGGCTTGCCGTCATACGGATCCACACTGGCGGTAAACCAGGGCAAGGCCTCCTTGGCGCCGCCGCGCCAAGCGACCAAAGCACCTTGCGCCAAGCGCGTGCGTGCTTCGGC
>JBILXQ010000444.1:0-2802 GCA_044378375.1 Planctomycetota bacterium | reverse complement strand
CCCTCTAGGTGGATCGCCAGTTGTGCGCACGCGAAGGCACCATCGGCAACCTTGTAGCCCTTGTAGAGGGGCGCTTGCGTGCGCCTGTGCGAGGTGTATTGCCGGGCATCGGGCGCGCGTGCGTGCTTGAGTTGGCCGAACGCCTAGGACTGGCGCTAGAGGAGGGCGAGCTGCGGTTGACAGACCTGAAGTGCGCCGAAGCGGTGCTCTTGGTCAATGCGGTGCGCTTGTGCGTGCCGGTGGACGGTGTCCTCCACGGAGGTCACTACCCAGAGTCGCAGGGCTGGGCTCAGCGTCTGAATGCACTGCTTACGCAGGAAGAACCGTAGTCGCTGCGCGTCCAAGACGCTTGCATCCGATAGACCATGAGGATGACAATCGTGACCATGAAGCACCCGCTGCTGCCCTCGCTGTCTCTCGCCGCCCTCGTCGGTACTGCCTTCGGGCAGCCTGTTGCTGGTCCCGTGTCGAGCGCTGCTCCTTTCGCGCTTGTGACGACTGCGCGCGCGCAAGATCCGGCCGCAGACAAGAACCCCGAGATCGCCGCCAAGATCGAGAAGGCCAAAGGCCTGTGGGGCGATCGCAAGGGCGCCAAGGATGCGGATGTGATCGCCGTGATCGATGAGCTCAACCAGGCCTACAAGACCTGCGGTCCGAAGGACAAAGCGTCCATCGTGAGCTTCTTGGGCAAGAGCTTTGAGTTGAAGCGCGACGAGGTTTCCGAGGGCGTGCCCAACAACAAGATCATGTTGGCCGCGGCGGTTTCGCTGGGCGAAATGGGCAGCGAAGCGGTCAAGACATTGGAAGCGTGGATCGATCACAAGACCTTGCGCAAGGATCTAGCGCTGCAGTCGCGCTTGATCTTGTCGTTGGGCAAGACCAAGGATCCTGCTGCGACGAAGACCCTGATCAAGTTGCTGGAACACAAGGATGCGCCCTTGGTGTCGGCCGCAGCGCAGGGCTTGGGCGAGTTCGACAAGGTGGACTTGAAGATCCGCAAGGATGCCTTCGAGTCGATGCTGAAGGTGTTGATGTCGGCACTGAACACCAAGGACTCGAACCCGCAAGACTTGATCGCCAAGGATCGCTACGACGTCATTGCGTCGCCGATCATCACGAGCTTGGGCAAGTTGAGCGGCCACAACGAGCGCGACCCGCAAGAGTGGCAGCGCTGGTGGAACAAGAACAAGAGCAAGGATTGGGACAAGGCTGAGTGAGACCCATGTCGCGCTCGCCTGTCTTGGCATGGGTCGCGTGCGGCGTGGGCACCGGCTTGTTGTGTGCGTGCAGCCAGGAGCAGCAGGAATCCTCTGCCTCTGTCGTGACCTATGTGTCCACGCAACCGGCACAGGTTGCAAGTGCTGAGGGCGAGGTTGCGCGCCTGCAAGCGCAAGTGGAGGACTTGCGCTCTCGCTTGGTGCAGGCGGAGTCTGCCTTGCAGGCGGAAACCGAGCGGCGTTTGGCGCGCGAGAAGGAGTGGCTGGAGTACACCAGTGGCATCGCCAAGATGGAGTCGTTGGCGCAGGGATTGCCCAAGTTTGCCGTCGATCCCGCGGTGCAGCCCAAGCCTGAACCCAGCACGTCTGAAACCGACAAGACCGAACCCGACAAGACCGAAACCAACGCTGTCCCGCCTAGTCAAGCCGATGTGACAGCCGTCACGCGCCGCTTGCGCACGCTCTTGTCGGCCGAACAAGTAGCCGGTGTGGATGTGATGGAGCTCGGCAATGTGCAGGCGGACCATGTGGGTCCAGTCGTGTTGCGCATTCTCGATGCCAACGGTCGCTTGTTGTCAGTGTTGGCCGCCGATCGCTTGCGCTTGGAGTGCTCGCGTGCAGGTCGCAGCGTGACGCTGGTCTTGGAGCACGGTTACGAGCGACGCAATGGCGAGAAGCTGGCCTTCACCGGTGGTGCAGTCGATGCGGACGGGCGCGGGGGAGTGCGCACGATCGTCATCCCCGACTGCGATCCGCGGCCGTGGCTCGAAGGACTGCCCTTTCTATTCCGGCCCGAGGCGCTCGAGCCAGTTCCGCATGATGGCTCCATCAGCGTTGAGTCGTTGCGTGCCGCCCTCAATGTCAAGCTGCGCGAAGACCAGTTGATCGGTCATTGGCGCGTGGACGGCATCGGTGGTGTGCAGCGCAGCGTCCTGTATGAGGTTGCCTTCTCGCAACTGGACGAGAAGGGCAACATTGTGCGCACCTTGGTCGCCGACAAAGCCACCTTCGCCGCGCTGTCCAAAGGCGTGGAGGTGCTGCTGGAAGGCGGTGCCCAGGTCAAAGTCGACAGCACCGTCCCGTTCCTTGACGGTCGCTATCGACTGGTCTTGCCGCGTGCCGATGCAGAAGCGTGGCGCGCGGCGCGCATTCCGCTGCTCGAGTAGAGCCTCGGCTCGCTGCGGATCGCTATGATCCTTGCGTGAGTACGACTGACCCGTTCGACTGGGACACACTGCCCAAAGAGCGCGAGCCCGCAGCTCCCGTGGCGTTGAGCGTGGCCCAAGTGTGCGCCAAGGCGAGCAGCGTGTTGCGCGACATGGGCACAGTCGTGGTGGAAGGTGAGTTGTCGCGCATCACCGACCAGCAAGCCTCGGGTCATATGTACTTTGACTTGAAGGATGCAGCGGCGCGTGTGGCGTGCAGCTTGTTCCGTCAGTCGCGCGCGGCCGCCTTGCGTGGACTCCAGTTGCGTGAGGGTGCGCAAGTGCGCATCACGGGTCGCTTGGAGATCTACGGACCGCAAGGCAAGTTCTCGTTGATCGTGTCGCGCATCGAGGCCGCTGGCGCCGGTGCGTTGATGCAA
>JBILXQ010000442.1:0-2806 GCA_044378375.1 Planctomycetota bacterium | reverse complement strand
GCAAGCGCACAACCGCTTGGCACAACTGCTCGTGGATCGCGGGGAACGCGCGGCGGCGATTGCGGAGTATCGTTTGGTCGTCACCAAGCAACCGCGGCAGTACACCGCGCTCTGCAATCTGGGTCAGTTGTTGATGGTGGATCCTGCCACGCGCGCGGAGTCGATCCAGCTGATGACGCGCGCCATCCAAGAGAAGCCCAATGACTATGTGCCGCGCACGAACTTGGCGCAGGCACACTGGATGGATGGGCGCCTGAACGAAGCCTTGGCTGCGATGGACAGCGCCCTGCGCTTGCGGCCTGGAGACCCCGTGTTGGTGAAGCTCAAGGCCGACATGCAAGCGTCAGGAGCAGCGACTCAGAGCACTTCCGGCGGCCTGTAGCGTCCGAAGACACGCTCGAGCTTGGCGCACAGTTCGCCGGTAGTCGCACGCGCTTCTACCGCCGCCAGAATGGCCGGCATCAAGTTGGTGCGTCCGCGTGCCGTCTCTTCCACGACGCGCAACGCGCTCTCCACCGCTGCAGCATCGCGCGTGCGCCGCAACTCGGCCAAGTCCTTCAAGACTTGCGCGCGACTCTCGTCACTCGGGCGGAAGATCTCAGGACGCCCTTCTTCCACTTGGAACTTGTTGACGCCTACGACCACGCGCGAAGCGTCTTCCACGCCGCGGGTCCATTCCATGGCGCTGCGATGAATCTCGCGCTGTGTCCAACCTTGCTCGATGGCGGCCACGGGACCACCACGCCGATCGACTTCGGCCATCAAGGCTTGGGCGCGTGCTTCCAACTCGTCCGTGAGGGCTTCCACCAGCGGCGCACCGCCCAACGGATCGACCACATCCGTGACACCCGACTCGTAGGCCAGCACTTGTTGCGTGCGCAGCGCCAAACGGGCCGAGCGTTCGGTCGGCAGCGACAGCGCTTCGTCCATACTGTTGGTGTGCAAGGATTGCGTGCCGCCAAGGATGGCGGCCAAGGCCTGGACCGTGACGCGCACCACATTGGCATCGGGTTGCTGCGAGGTCAGCATCGAGCCGGCGGTCTGCGTATGGAAGCGCAGCATCCAGCTCTTGTCATCGCGCGCACCGAACTCCTCGCGCATGATGCGCGCCCACATGCGCCGCGCGGCGCGGAACTTGGCCACCTCTTCGAAGAGGTGGTTGTGCGCGTTGAAGAAGAAGGACAAGCGCGGTGCGAACTCATCCACCGCCAGACCGGCTTCGATGGCAGCGCGTGCGTAGGCGCGACCGTGACCTAGAGTGAAGGCCAGCTCTTGCGCGGCGCTCGAGCCTGCTTCACGAATGTGATAGCCGCTGATCGAGATGGTGTTCCATTGCGGAACTTCTTGCGCGCACCACGCCATCAAGTCGGTGGTCAAACGCATCGAAGGCCCCGCGGGGAAGCGGTAGTTCCCGCGCGCGGCGTACTCCTTCAAGATGTCATTCTGCACCGTGCCGCGCAGCTTGCTCAAGGGCACGCCGCGACGCTTGGCAACGGCGCAGTAGTTCGCCAGCAAGATGGTGGCCGTTGCGTTGATGGTCATCGAGGTGGAGACCTCATCTAGCGGCAAGTCCGCCAGCAGACGCTCCATGTCCTCGACGGAGTTGATCGGCACGCCGACGCGGCCTACTTCGCTCTTGCCAAGGCCTGAATCCGAGTCATGACCGATCTGCGTCGGCAAGTCAAAAGCAGTGGACAGGCCCGTCTGCCCTGAGGCGAGCAGCATCTTGAAGCGCACATTCGTGTCGCGCGCCGAGCCGAAGCCCGCGTACTGGCGCATGGTCCAAAACTGCGCACGGTACATGGTGGGGCGCACGCCGCGCGTGTAGGGATACTCACCCGGCATGCCCCCGTCAGCGGCATCGCCATAGCACGGGGCCAGCTCGATCCCCGAAGGCGTTGTAAAGCGTGCTTGACGCTCGGGACTCTTCTTGAGCGACTTGACCCACGTGTCTTGCAGCCAAGCATCGCGACCGCGCGCACGCGGCGCGCCCTCGGAGTGAGTCGGGCTAGTCATTGAGCTGTACCTGCCAAGTCCTTGCGTACAAAGTCCAGCAATGCCTGCATGTCAGCAGGCAAGGGTGCTTCGAAGGACAGCACATGCCCTTCGATGGGATGCGGGAAGGTCAGGCGGGCAGCGTGCAACGCGTGACGGCCCAAGCGCGGCGCGCCCGCGGGCAAGGCTGTCAAGGCGCGACCGCGCGGCTTGTACACCTCGTCGCCCACCAGCGGCAAACCTGCATGCGCCATGTGCACGCGCACTTGATGCGTGCGGCCCGTTTTCGGCCGGACTTCCATGTAGGTCGTGGCGTTGTGACGCTCGAGCACCTGGTAGAAAGTCGAGGCGGCACGACCTTCGCCCGGCGGCACCACGCTGATCTTGTCGCGAGCCTTCTCGGTGCGTCCCAGCTCCGCTTCGATCCATTCCGAATCAAAGCGCGCCACGCCGTGACACAGGGCGAGGTAGACCTTCTCCACTTCGCGCTCGGCGAACATCTCTTTCAAGCGTTCCAAGGCCGCGACGCTGCGGCCTAGCACCAACAGCCCTGAGGTATCGCGGTCCAGACGATGCGCGACCCCCGCGCGGCGCTCGCCTTCATCCGAGAGACTCGGGAAGGGCCCGTAGCGTTCGGCCAGCAACTCGGCCACGCCTTGCTCACCGGTGGGCGAGTTCGTGTGCGTCAGCACGCCAGCGGGCTTGTTGACCACCAAGAGATGCGCATCCTCGTAGACGATGCGTAGACCGGCCGCCAACTCGGGCGCGACCTCTTGGCGCTCCTCAAGCAGCTCGACTTCCAACAGCCCCA
>JBILXQ010000443.1:0-2806 GCA_044378375.1 Planctomycetota bacterium | reverse complement strand
GGGCACTCTCCAGCGATCGGCGGTGGTGCTGACGATGGACGACGGGTATGTCGACAACCTGACACACTTGGCGCCGCTGCTAGAGCAATTGGGTGTGCGCGCCACCGTCTATGTCGAGACGCGTGGGGTGACTGAGCGTCGCCTGAACTGGACGCATAGCTTGTTCTTGCTGTTGGATCACCTAGGACACGAAGCCTTCGTGGCGCGGTACTGTGCACTCGCCCACGACGCGGACGGTGTGGCGAAGCTGCAAGCGGTGCTGCAACAGCAGGGGGGCAGTACCTACCACATCAAGCGTGTGCTCAAGTACGAGGTCCAACGCTTGGATCGCGAGCGGGTCTTAGAGGCGCTGATGCAGGCGGAGCGACTGGATGGTCGCGCCTTGTGCGACACCCTGTACATGACGTGGGATCAGGCGCGTGAACTGCACAGGCGCGGGCATGAGATCGGCGCCCACACCGAGTCGCACGCCATCTTGTCGCGTTGCAGCGCGGACGAGCAGCGCCAGGAGATCGAAGGTTCGCGCGCCGCCATCCAGCGCGAGCTCGGTGCGGCTCCTGCGAGTTTTGCGTATCCGTTCGGGCGGGAGTGGGATTGGAACGATAGCGCGGCCCGCGCGGTGACCACGGCGGGCTACACCTCGTCGACAACCACGCATCCCGGCACCAACCGTCCGGGCTGCGACATGGTGCGCTTGAAGCGCGTGATGATTGACGAAGATGTGCGGTTGGATCTGCTGGTCGCGGAGGCCTGTGGTGGCTTCGACTTGCTGCGCAAGCTGGGCTTTCAGCCACCGGCTTGAGCGCCCATCAGAATACGCGGTAGTTGAACTGCCAGCCGTCCTCGCTGGTCAACAGCACAAGCAACAGTCCGCCGACCACAATCACGAGCGGCACCACGATGTAGAGCCAATTGTCGCGTAGGAACTGCTTCATGGGTGCGTCAAGGGTATTGGACGGCGTTTAGAACAGGGTGTAGATGAACGGGGCTACCAGCGGCGAGCTGGCGGCGACGACGAGTAGTGAGCCGATCGTGACGAGGATCACAACCAGCGGCATCAGGTACCAATGCCCACGGCGCGTAAAGGCCCCGAGTAGCTCCATGGCCGTCGAGAGCCTCGGCCCAAGCTTGACGAGCACAAAGGTGACCAAGGCAGCGATGAGGGCCAGCACCAGCAACATGGACCATGGCGGGGGGATGGCGGCCACGAGGCGCGAGCCACCGATGGCCATGCCAATCACGATTCCAACGAGCAACCCCACCTGGGTGTACGCGCGCAGCGCGCTCTCGTCGCGATACAAACGGCTGTAGATCGTGCCCAATGCGGCGGTCAAGGCTAGCCACAACGCCCACGGCCCCCAGCGGAACGGTTTGGCCGGCAAGGCGGGGAAGCTCGCTGCCTGCAGGGGCGGAGCCAGCAAGCCGCGCTTGTCCAATTCCTCGTACAGGAACTCCGCGAACACCAAGTTGCCTGACGGATCCAGGTGCCAGTCCGAGTCGTAGTACAGACCAGCGCCCTTGGCCGCGGCTGAACGCAGCGCCGGTCGTGCGTCGACGGCTGTCAAGCGCAGTTGCTTGCACAAGGCCAGCACCGTTTCGACCGGCTGGTCAGCGCGGATCTGTGCTTCCAAGCCTTCGAACTTGGCAAAGAAGCGCGCCTGTGCGTCTTCGACAATGGCGGCCTTGTTCGGGATCGGCGCCACAATCAGCATGGCGCCGTTGTTCTTGCACAACTGCTCCAGGCGCTTGAGCGCCGCTGCTGTGCGTGGAATGGCCTGCGACTGCACCAGCTCTGGCGGCGGAGTCACAAAGTAGGCCGTCGATTCGAGATCCAGCCGTCGCTCACTGCCCTCGGGCACCCATGTCGGCATGGGGTCACGCAGATTCGACACGAGCGTGCCGACAGCGGTCGATTCCCACCACGCGCGCGCGCCCGGGTCCTGCAGCACGAGGCCTTCGGCGGCGACAGCTTGGCCGTCTTGATACGGACGGAAGCGCGGCTTGGGAAACCGGCGATACTTGGTCTGCCCGTTCCACCACAGATCATTGTCGTAGGTGCACAGCACCACGGTGTCCGCGTCAAAGGTCTGACCGTGGCGTTCGTACCACACCACTTCTTGGTCTGTGGACCAGCCTTCGGTACCCGCATTGACCACATCCATCGCCCGTTGCTCGGCACGGAAGCGCTGCTCAAGCAAGTCGACAAACAAGCCACTGCGATCCACGGTGTAGCCCAAGACGAACGAGTCACCCAGCACGAGCACACGCTTGCGGTTGTCGCGTTTGGCTGGACTCACATCGGCAGTGGGATTGGCAGCCAAGAACGCCTGACGAGCCTTGGTCCAATCGGCATCTTGCGGCTTCTCTTGTCCGGCGAAGTCGTCGCGCAACCCCATGCCATCGATCTGGAAACGCACGTCAAATTCGCGTGACACACGGTGCGACGACGCATAGGGGATCTTGCTCCAGCCCAAGTCCGCATCGAAGCGGTGAATGGTGGGCTGAGGCCCAGCGCCCATGAAGCGCAGGCCCAACTCCAGCGCACCCACCAGCATCAGCGCCAGCATCACGATGGTCAGAACTACATGGAAACGCTTCATGTCAGCTCACCATCGCCGTCACCGTGTCGCCTTCGTGGCGCAGGTGGAACTTGGTCTCCGCGATCTTCTTCTTCGCCTCCTTCTTGACGATGAAGTTGCCCAAGAACAGCAAGTCCATCCCCGAGAGCGAGAAGGTGTTGAAGGCGTGCGCCGGCGATTCAACGATCGGCTCGCCCTTCAAGTTGAAGGAGGTGTTCATGATCACC
>JBILXQ010000057.1:0-9802 GCA_044378375.1 Planctomycetota bacterium | reverse complement strand
AGCCTGCGACGATTGCGTAGATCCCGCACCAAGGCAAAGAACTGATCGAACGGGATGGTCTCCTGTTCGCGCGTGTCACGGCGGCGGACAGTGACCGTCTTTTCGGCCGCCTCACGCTCGCCCACCACCAACATGAACGGCACGCGCTCACGCTGCGCTTGCTTGATCTTGTTGTTCATGTGACTGGCCTCCAACATGGCATCCACGCGGAAGCCTTCGGCCTTCAGCTGGGATTCCAACTCTTGGCAGTACGGTGCGTGCTCCTCACGAATAGGGATCACCGCGATCTGTACCGGCGCAAGCCAGAACGGGAAGCGGCCACCGAAGTGCTCGATCAACACCCCCACGAAGCGTTCCATGCTGCCGAAGGGCGCGCGATGGATCATCACGGGGCGATGCCGTTGGTTGTCAGCACCAGTGTAGGTCAGGTCAAAGCGCACGGGACCGTTGTAGTCCACCTGCACCGTACCCAACTGCCAGCTGCGACCGATCACATCGCGCACCACGAAGTCGATCTTCGGTCCGTAGAACGCAGCCTCACCAGGCTCCTCACTGAACTCTACACCCAGTGTGCGCGCAGCATTGCGGCAAGCATCTTCGGCCTTGTCCCAGTTCTCAGCGGAACCGACATACTTCGCACTATCCGGGTCGCGCAAGCCTACGCGGACGCGGTAGTCATTCATGCCCAGCGTACCGAAGACCAGCTTCACTAGGCTCAAGCAGCCCAGGAGTTCCTGCGCGACTTGATCTTCACGCACGAACAAGTGGGCGTCATCTTGCGTGAAGCCACGCACACGCGTCAGGCCACCAATCTCACCTGATTGTTCCCAACGATACACCGTGCCGAACTCGGCCAAACGCACCGGCATATCGCGATAGCTATGCGGGCTGCTGGCGAAGATGCGGATATGGTGCGGGCAGTTCATCGGCTTGAGCAGATAGCCATCGACCAACTTGTCGTCGGGCATCACCTTCTCAGGCCCGATCACCTCACGCCCCGCACGCGAGTTCAGTTGCGACGCAAAGTGCGCCGACACGCCATCGAGACGCGCCGTCAGTTCGGCACAGGAGCACCCCTCCGCCGACAACTTGGCCAGCGAGTCGGCTTCCACAATGGCAGGGAACTGCGACTCTTTGTAATACGGGAAGTGGCCACTCGTCTTGTAGAGGTCGAGCTTGCCGATGTGCGGCGTGTAGACCTGCATGTAGCCTTGCTTGCGCAGCTCTTCACTAATGAAGGCTTGCAGCTCGCCACGCACGATCGAGCCGTGCGGAGTCCACAACACCAGTCCTTGCCCCACCATCTCGTCGATGTGGAACAGGCGCAGTTGCTTGCCAATGACGCGGTGATCGCGCTCCTTGATCTCTTCAAGCCACTTGAGGTGCTTGTCCAGATCTTCGAACGACCAGAACGCGGTGCCATAGACGCGCTTCATCTGCGGGCGCTTTTCATCGCCGCGCCAGTACGCACCGGCAACATTCAGCAACTTGAAGTGGAAGTCGCGCCCGAAGTGATCGATGTGCGGACCTTCGCACAAGTCTTCCCAATCCGCGTGCTGGTAGAACGTGATGCGCTCGTCGGCTGGAATCAGATCCACCGCTTCTACCTTGTAGCTCTGGCCTTTGGCCGCCAAACGGCGCTTGGCCTCCTCGCGATCAACGCTTACGCACACCAACTTGGGAGCGGTCTTCGCGATGCGCCGCATCTCCTTCTCGATGGCGCGCAGGTCCTCGTCGGACAACGGATCTTTGAGATCGAAGTCGTAGTAGAAGCCGTGCTCAATCGAGGGCCCGAAGCCGAACTGCACATTCGGAAAGAGGCGAGCAACGGCCGAAGCCATGAGGTGCGACACAGAGTGACGCAGAGTCGAGAGCGGGAAGGGCCCCGCGACCTGCGGAGCGGCTTGCGTGGACATGTAGGGTCCTCTGCGACGAGGGCTCACACAGCGAACCGACCTGGTGCGGAGTGCGCCTGCACCGGTCGCATCGGTGTCAGGAGTGTCTAGAGTCTAGCGCGCTGCGCGCCAGACCTTGGCTTCCATCTCGAGTTGCACGCCGAAACGTTCGAACACGGTTTCCTGCGCGATGCGCACCAGTTCGAGCACATCCGTTGCCGTCGCATGCCCCTTGTTGACGATGAAGTTGCCGTGCTTGGGCGAGATCTCGGCCCCGCCCACGCAGCGGCCCTTCAAGCCGGCTTGATCAACCAGTTGTCCCGTGGTGCGACCACACGACTGCGTCTTGTCCGGATTCTTGAACACACAACCGGCCGACCACTCGGTGACGGGTTGCACCGCGTTCTTCTCTTTCAAGAAGGTCTTCGTGCGTTCTTTGACGGCGAGGACTTCGTCGAGTTGGAACTTCAGCAGCGCAGCGGCCACAACTTGCGTACCCAAATTGCCATTGCGGTACGTAGGCGCACACTGCTCGCGACGCAAGATGCGCAAGCAGCCATCCTCGGCGACCACCATGATGGCCTCGACGACGCTCCACATCTCGCCCCACTTGCCGCCGGCGTTCATCGCCACGCCGCCACCCACATGTCCAGGCACGCCAACCAAACCTTCCAAGCCGCTCCATCCGAGCTCTTGGACTGTGGAGACGAGGCGTTGGTGCGTGGCACCGCACAACGCCAACAGACGCAAGCCATCCGTGCGCGCTTGCGGTGCGAGACGAGCCTCGGGCATCTGACCGCTGCCCAGCTCGGACACCAGCGCTTCCAGCGCTTCTCCGCCGAGTTGAGCCTCCGGACGCCACATCAAGTTGAGACGATCCGTGGCGATCGTCACACCCGGAACGGTGCCGTCTTCGACGATCAAATTGGCACCCTTGCCGAGGATGCGCACAGGCATGCCAGACTCGCGAGCAGCGCTCACCGCTTTGGCGAGCTCTGCAAGTGTCTTGGGTTCGAGCAGCCATTCCGCTGCTCCACCCACATGCATCGTGGTGCGATCAGCGAGTGACGCGTGTTGGAGCGCCGCGCAAGGCCAGCTCATGGAGGAGATCATGTTGCGAGAGGTCGATATCGCCGGCACCAAGGACGAGAGCGGCGCCGCCGACGGGCACGCGCTCGGCAAAGGACTTCACTGCTGTACTGCGCTCGCCACCAACTTCCGCGTCGATGCCGGCGCGGCGTAGCTTGGCCACCAACTCAGGTGCGCCCGCCGACTCACGGTCGATGTGAGCACGGGCACCATAGACATCGGTAACCACAACGCGATCGGCAGCCCGCAACGACTCGACGAAATCATCGAGGAAGCGCGCTGTGCGGCTGTGCTGGTGAGGTTGGAAGAGCACATGCAACGGACGCCCAGGCAACGCACGACGCGCAGCCTCCAGCGTCACGCGCACTTCGGTCGGATGATGCGCGTAGTCGTGCACCACTTCGATCCCTCCTACCGTGCCCCACGGCTCGAAGCGCCGCTTCGCACCGATGTAGCGCGCGACTCCTTGCGCAGCAGCATCGGCCACACGATTCGGCTCGAGCTTGCCACCACGCGACAAGAGGCCCACAACAAGTGCAATCGCAAGCGTGGCATTCTCGACATTGAACGCGCCAGGGATCTGCAAGCTCGTCTCACACGACAACCAACCCGGACCGCGCACACGGAAGCGGAAGCGACCACTGCGCTCGCCCAGCAACTCGGCGTGAATCTCGCGGCCCAAACGCCAGACAGGGCACGGTGCAGCAGCCTCGACTGCTTCGGCCACATCGCGTCCCACCACCAACAGGCCTTCCGGATGGATGAGATCAGCAAAGCGCGAGAAGCTCTGCACGATGGCTTCCAAGGAACCGTAGTAGTCCAGGTGGTCTGCTTCGATGTTCGTGATGATCGCGCCTTCCGAGTGGATGTTCAGGAAGGAGCGGTCGTACTCACAGGCCTCACACGCAAACCAACCGTGCGCGTCACCGATGGCAGCGTTCGAACCCACCACACGACAGGTGCCACCTACGAGTGCGGATGGTTGCGACAGACCACACGATGCTGAGGCCGCTGCAAGCGCGTGGTACACAAGCCACGAAGTCGTGGTCTTGCCGTGCGTGCCGGCGACACCAATGGTGTGGCGTGCAGGACCAAGACGACCGAGTACCTCTGCGTACTTGTACACGGGCAAGCCACGCTGACGCGCTGCTTGCACTTGCGGATCCGTATCGGGAATCGCCGCGCTGCGCAGCACCGCTTGAGCTGTGACGGGCAAGTGCTCAGCCTTAGTGTCATCAATGACTACCGGCACACCGAGTTGGACCAACTTCTGCACAAAGCTCGAGTCACTGCGATCTTGACCTGTGATCAAGTGACCACGATCGAGCAGGATCTCGCCTGCAGCAGAGACTCCGGCGCCACCAGCGCCGAGTAGGTGGATGTTGCGAGGAAGTTGTGCCGTGCGGTCGTCGTGCATGGAGTGCGTCGCGGTGTACTTGGTGTGGAACCTACTGGGAGATGAACCAATCCGAGGCTCGAAGTCCACGGCTCATCCTGCAGTTTTCCACATGTGGTGGACAACTCTGTGGACAGTCAGTTGGCTGCAGCAGCGCGCGCGATGGCGCACAACTGGGCCAAGATGCGGCGCGAGGAACCATGCGGCATCGCTGCGGCGAGTGCCTGCGCCATCGCAGCGTGCTGCGCTTGGCCTTCGGCACTGCACAACTGCACCAACGCGGCACGGCAACTGTGATCGAGCTGCGCATCGGGCACCAGCCGCACCCCTTCGCCTAACTCGCGTGCGTTGCGTTCTTGATGGCGGTCCGCGTGGTGCGGGTATGGCGCCACAAAGGCTGGCACTCGCATGGCTGCGACTTCGGCCAAGGTCGAGGCTCCTCCGCGACACAGCACCACGGTTGCTGCAGCCAATGCAGGACGCACAGGATCGACATACTCACTCTTCCTGTAGCCAGCAAAGGGAGCCGCACCTTCGTCGAGCTTCTTGGGGCCGGTTTGGTGCAGGATTTGCAGCCCTTCTGCAGCCATGGCGGGGCCATGCGTACGCACGAAGGTGTTCAGTGCACTTGACCCCTGACTACCACCGAGCACGACAAGCAACGGTCGTTGAGGATCGAAGCCCAAGGCCGCGCGCGCCGCAGCAGCCCCATGCGGATCCGGCACGAAGTCCGGTGCCAACGGCGGCCCCACATGCACCTCGCGCGCGTTCGGCTTGGCAGGCATAGTCCCCTGCCAAGCGTGCACCACGCGCGTGGCGAAGCGTGAAAGCCACTTCGTCGCCGTGCCAGCATGAGCATTGATCTCCAACAGCGCGACGGGGATACCCAAGCGCCGCGCGGCCAGCACAGCCGGCAACGAAGTGAAGCCACCCAGGCCGATCAACACCTCAGGACGGTGACGGCGCAGCGCACGCACCGAGGTGAGGTAGCTGGCGGGCAGTTGCGTAGCCAAGCGCAAGCGCGAAGGCGCACCGCCGCCTGGCGGCTCGATGGGCAGCACCACGCGCTCCCAAGGCACATCGCCGGCACGCTCGGCCAGAGTGGCCAGTACGCGGTCCTCGACGGCGCGACCACTGGTGAACCACACCAGATCGAGCGGCGCCACACCTGCCTCACGCGCCGCCGCCAGAATGTGCAAGCCGGGCACAATGTGGCCTCCGGTCCCCCCGCCTGCGAATGCAAGGCGTAGCGGACGGAGGCCTACATCAACAGCAGTCATGCGCGTGGAATCAGCGCGTCAAGCGCTCTTGACGCACCACGAGAGGAGTCACTTGGACCGGCTGCGCCCGAGCCACGACGGCGGCTTGCACCACCGGCTTGGCTTGCGTGCGGTACGGTCCACCGAGACCGTTGCCCACGCATTCAGCGGCGCGCGGGGCAGACAGCGCGACCACCAGCGCACAGCCCGCTAGGAACCACTTGCGTAGCGCCGGACTCATGTCACTGCACCTTGGACTTGGACGAGCGGGAGCTAGCCGGAGCAGCGGCGGCGACGAGCGACTTCTCGCTGGTAGCAGGCAGAACCAACTTGTCGCCCACCTTGATGCGATCAGGATTGATGTTCGGGTTGAGGGCCGCGATTTGCGTAGCGGCCTTCGACGTACCGCACTCACGCGCCGCGATCTTCGCCAGCGTGTCGCCGCTCTTGACGACATAGGTGCGACCACCCTTGCTCTTGGGTGCAGCAGCCGGCTTGGCCGCAGAAGGCTTCGCGACAACCGGCTTCGGCGCAGCCGCAGTAACCGGCGCGGTCTGCGTGCTGTCGGCAATAACCGTGTTCGCAGTTGCGGTGCCCGTCGGCAGCAGGATCGACTGACCGACCTTGAGGTTCTTGGCATTCAATCCGGGGTTCAGCTGCGCGATCTCATTCCAGCGCGTCTCGCTGCCCAGCTCCTTGCGCGCGATCTTGGCCAAGCTGTCGCCCGACTTGACCGTGTAGGTCGTCTCTTGGCCCTTGTTGGTCGGCGCGGTCCACGCCACCGGATTGCCCTGTGCGTCGAAGGCATTGCCGATGGTGACTTCACCCGGCGCGGTCAGTTCATTCGACTTGAGGAACGGATCGTTGGTCACGGGCGCATCCGCGTTGACCACTGCACCACCGCCCACGAGCACGCCAGGCTCACCGGCTGCGTTGACCGGCTGCTCGGGCGTTTGCGCGACTTCGGTCTTCGAGCCGCCCGTGAGGCGCGACCAGAAGCCGGGCGACTTGCTGTCACCCCAAAAGGACACGGCGACGATGGTGACGAGCAAGAACACAAGGGCGATGACGCCGTACTTTTCGATCTGTTGCATGGACTGGATTCCTAACGGTGGTGTGATTCAGGCTGCGGTCGTAGGTTCCGCAACCGTGGACGATGTGGTTTCCGGCCGCACTTCGCGCCGAGCAGCACCAAGCGCTACTCCGATCGCGAACGACGACACGATGAGCGAGGTGCCGCCATGGCTCAAGAAAGGCAACGGCATGCCCTTGGGCGGCGCAAGTTGCACGACGACTTGCATGTGGATCATGGCCTGCACAATCACCGTGAGGATCAAGCCGAAGGCAGCCAAGGCTGCGTAGCGATCCTTGATGCACAGCGCATAGCGCAAACCGTAGACGAGCAACGTCATGAAGAGCCCTGTCACAAGCAGCATGCCGAACAGGCCGAACTCCTCACCCACCAGCGCGTAGATGTAGTCAGTCTCCAGGTACGGCACGCGCGCATTGCGCCACAAGCCTTGGCCGAAGCCGTTGCCGAAGGCATCGCCAGAAGCAATGGCCTGCAAGGAGTCGGTGACCTGAGCATTGCTCGAGTTGCCGAGCCACATGGCGATGCGCTCACGCACATAGCTCACGAAGGTCAAAGCCCCGGCGAGCGCCAGCAACATGACCACCAGCACTGGGCCGGCGATCTTCTTGAACTCGGCGCCGCCCACCCACAACAGCAGGCTGAAGCAGGCCATGAACAGCATCGCGCCGCCGGTATCCGTCTCGAACAGGATCAAACCGGCGATCAGCGCCCCGACCAACAAGAGCGGCAGAATGTCGCGCTTGAAGTCCTTGAGCGGCGGCTCGAGCAGCGACAAGCGATGGGCCAGCCATAGCAAGCCAACGACGCGCGCGACTTCGCTGGGCTGGAACGACACGAAGCCCAACGAGACCCAGCGCTTGGCACCGTTGATGGTGGCGCCTACACCGGGCACATAGACCAAGATCAGCGCGATGATGGCCAGTGCCAGCAGCACCGGCAACGCGCGCCGCAGGCCTTGCGGCCCCAATTGCAAGCCCGCGAGCAAGGCACCCAAGCCCAGCATGCGGAAGACCAATTGACCAAAGGTCCCGCGCCAGAAGTCCTCTTCCCCCATCGTGGTTGAAGAGTGCGACAACTGCAGCATCAAGCCGATGGCCGACAAGGCCAGCACCACAAAGAAGATGCGCGTCGACAACTCGCGCGGATCGTCCTTGCCACGCGCCGCATCGACACGGTGGCAGGCGCGATCGAAGGTGGAGCGGAACAGTCCACCCATCGACAACTGCGCTTCCTTGGGCAGTGTCCCATCAACTGCAGGTGCGGAGCGACGGAAGCGTGCCATGTCAGCGCACCTTCAAAAGGGCTAGGGAGGCCATGGCGCAGACAGCAGCCACGATCCAGGCACGCACCACGATCTTGGTCTCATGCCAGGGCTCGGGGCCCTTCTTGAAGACACCGCCATGGAGCTGCAAACCGTGATGCAAGGGCGCGCAGGTGAAGATGCGGGTCTTTGTGCGCTTGTACCACTGCGTCTGCAAGAAGCTCGACGCCATGTCGACAAAGAAGACGAGGCCCACGAGCGGCAGCACCAGCTCTTGCTTGGACACGATCGCCATCCAAGCCAACAGCCCGCCGAGCGGCAGCGAGCCGGAGTCGCCCATGAAGACCTTTGCGGGATACGCGTTGAACCACAGGAAGCCCATGCAGGCTCCGATCAAGGCTCCGCCCACCACGGCCATCTCGCCCGCAGCGGCCACATGCGGCAAGCCCAAGTACGGTGCCCAGTCGGCACGCCCCGTTACATAGCACAGCACGGCGAGTGCAAGGCCGGCGATGATCATGCAGCCCGAGGCCAGACCATCAAGACCATCGGTGATGTTGCAGGCGTTCGATGTTGCCACAACCCAGAACCACTGGAAGGCGACGAACAAGGCGATGCCCACGAGGCCCAAAGCCGCGAGACCAATGCGCGCGTCCTTGAGGATAGGCGGGAAGATGTCCAGCAACGCGAAGCGACCGCTGGTCCAGGCGTACCACGCATACACGCCCACAGCGAACAGTGCTGCGGCTGTCTGACCGAGCATCTTCGCGCGCGGCGAGATGCCCTTCTTCGTGGAGGACAACTTGCCGAAGTCGTCGACGAAACCGACCGCTCCAAGGATAGCTGTCAACAAGACCGCCAACACAACCGAGATGTTGTCAAGGCGGCCCCACAGGATCACCGCCACCAACAACGAACCGACCAAGAAGCTACCGCCCATGGTCGGCGTGTTCGCCTTACCCGTGCGCTTGGACAACTCGTCCAGCAGCGCGAGATCACCCTTGGCCGTTTCCCGCAGCTTGTGACTGGTGAGCCAACGGATGACCGGTCCACCCGTGATCAGCGCCAGCGCAAAGGCGGTCAGCGCCGCCATTGCCATGCGGAAGCTGATGTAGCCAAAGAGCTGCACGCCCAGCAGATCATCAAAAATGCCGGGGAACATTAGGCTGCGTTCCCCCCGCTGCGCACGAGGTCTTGCGCGCGCTCGGTATCCAAGATGACCTGAGCGAGACGATCCAGGCCACTGCTGCGACTAGCCTTCAACAGCACCACATCGCCACCTTGCAGCAAGGCCGGCACGAGCTTGTTCGCTTCATCGACATCGCTCACATGCACGATGCGCTCACGCGGCAAGCCCGCTTCCAGCGCACCTGCAGCTGTGGCGCGCGACAACTCGCCCACGAGCACCAACAGGTCAGGCTGCGACTTGGCGGCGTGTGCGCCAACCTCGTAGTGCAACTCACCTGCAGCTGTGCCGAGCTCGGCCATGTCGCCCAGGACCAGCACACGACGACGATGGCCCGTCATACCAGCCAAGGTTGCGATCGCACCCCGCATGGATTCAGGGTTGGCGTTGTAGCTGTCGTCAATCAGCGTCAAGCGGCCGGCTTGGATCACATTCAAGCGACCCTTGGTCGGTGTCAGGTTCTCAATCGCACCCGCGATCTCATCCAAGCCGATGCCAAAGCCATGACACGCCGCAATGGCGGCCATGACATTCTGCACATTGTGCAAGCCCAGCAACGGCGAGCGCAGCCGACGACCATAGACCTGGAAGCTCGTACCACCGCGATCAAAGACGATGTCGGT
>JBILXQ010000440.1:0-2811 GCA_044378375.1 Planctomycetota bacterium | reverse complement strand
CGATGCCGCGCAGCGCTTGCTGGGCCGCGAGCGCTCCGTGGTGGGCTGGTCTCTGCCCAAGCCGCCCGAACCTTCCAAGCGCGCCCGCAAGAAGGCCGGCGCCAAGCCGCGCCACAAGCGCAAGGTGAGCCGTTGAACCATCGCGCCCTGCTGGAACGGCTGTCGCTGCCGATTGAACGCTTTGAGTTGTCGTGCGGCGCCACCCTGTTGGTGTCACGCCGCCCGGACGCGCCGGTGTGTGCGATGCAAGCGCACGTGCGCGGTGGCCCTGCGCTCGATCCGCAAGGGCTCGAGGGCCTGGCCTACATGGTGGGCGCGCTGGCCGATCAAGGCACCGAGCGTCACGACGAAGAGCAGTTGGCTGCGATCCTCGAACCGCACGGCGGCGAGTTGGGTGGCGACGCCAGCGGCCTCGCCGGCGCCATCGTCGGCTCGCATTGGAAGACCTTGCTCGAGGTGTTGTGCGAGGTGTTCCGCACGCCGACCTACCCTGTCAAGCGTTTTGAACGCCAGCGCACGCGCATCCTCGACAAGCTGCGTGTCGAGCGCGATGACCCGCGCCAGCAGGGCGCTTTGTTGTTCCGCAAGCTCGTCTATGGCGAGCATTGGCTCGGCCGCGCGGCCTATGGCACCAGCGAGAGCATTGAACGCATCCGGCCGCGCGATGTGCGCGATCTGCATGCGCGCCACTGGTGCGGCCGACGCTTGCTGTTGTCGGTGTGTGGCGATGTGGATCCCCAAGCCGTGCGCGCGGAGTGCGAGCGCTTGTTGAAGAAGCTGCCGAAAGGCACGCCGTTGGAGACCGTTCCGCCGGCCTTCCCGCCGTCAGAGCGACGTGTGCGCACCTTCGGTGCCGAGCGCAAGCAAGTGCATGTCTTCCTCGGTCACCTCGGCATTCGGCGCAACGATCCTGACTATCCGTCGTTGGTGGTGATGGACCATGTCTTGGGCACAGGCCCCGGCTTCGTCAACCGCATCTCGCGGCGCTTGCGCGATGAGTTGGGTCTGGCGTATTCGGTGAACGCGTCGATTCACACGACTGCCGGTGTGTTGCCGGGTGTGTTCAGCGCGTACATCGGGACCTCGCCCGAGCATGCGGAGACAGCGATCGATGGCTTCTTGGCGGAGATGCGGCGCATGCAGGATGAGCGGGTGCCGCACGATGAGTTGGAGACGGCCAAGCAGTACTTGCTGGGCAGTTTTGCGCTCGGTTTCGAGCGGGCTTCGCGCCGCGTGAGCTACATGACTTCGGCGGCGGTGCACGGGTGGGGGAAGGACCACTTGCGTGACCTCATCGATGGTTTTGCCGCGACGAGTGCAGAGGATGTGCAGCGGGTGGCGCGGACCCATTTACGGCCGGATGCATGCTCGTTGGCGGTGGCTGGACCCATGGATGTCGAGCGGTTACGTAAATTCGGCCCGCTGGTGGAAAATGGGAAACCGCGGGCTGTGCGTACGGCCAAACGCTGAGTAGCTAGAAGGATTCTTAGGCCCTCTTGAGGTGGCTCTATGCCCCTTAAAGGGGCGTTTTTTGCCTTTCCAGTGAAGGAGTGCGCATTCTTGAGTGCAGGAGCTGGTTTCTTATGCCTGCGTTCTTAGTATCAGTGCGTGGATAGCCTAAGTCATAGAGCTAATATCCAAGACTTTTACTTGTTTCTACAGTCTCTCTTGTTCCACGAGTTCTTCCTTTCCCGGGAGTCCTCGCCGAGCCAGCCCCCAACCGAGATGCCGCCATGAGAGTGCCGACCCTGGAAGGACTTCGAGCCCTGATCGCCTGCGAAGACGGCCCCTGCGTTTCGCTGTACCTGTCGACCGTCAGCGGGGGTAGCCCGGATGACAAGCACCACTTTCACTCCGAGCTGAAGCGCCTGAAGGCCGAGCTGCTCCCGGCCTACCCCATTGGGCTGGTGGAGGAGTTGCTCCGACCGTTGGAGTCCCTCTCGAGCGAGGAGTTTTGGCGCGAAGCCAAGGGCACTCTGGTCGCGTTCCGCTCGCTGACCACGCTGGCGCACTGGCACCTGCCGATGGAGCTGCCCGAGCGCGCCGTGGTCTCCGACAAGACACACATCCGGCCGCTGCTGCCGCACCTGCAGGGCAATCGCCGCTTCTATGTGCTGTCCTTGGCGGCAGATTCGGTCCAGCTGTACCGCGGTACCGCACTGCAGCTAGCGCGCGTGGACTTGGTTTTGGCTGCCGATCCTCAGACTGCCCGCTTGCAAGCCGCCGGGCCGTTTGCCGAGTGCGAGCACGAGCCGAGCACACCCGCGGGGTCGGAACCGGTCGATCCCCTGCGCCGCATCCGCATGATCGAGCGCGCCGTCGCCCACGCTATGGCCGAGATGCCGCTGCCCCTCTTGGTTGCCGCCCCCGAGCGCGAGTTGTGGATGTTCCGCTCGATCGCGCGCTTTGACGACATGGTCTCCTTTGGTTTGGTGGGCGATTTCCGCACCCAAACTCCGGAAGACCTGCACGCCCGCGCTTGGCCCGTCGTCCGTGACCACCTGGAAGCTCAAGACACCGATGTGCTCGACCGCTGGGGGCTCCTCAGCAGCTCGCAACGCGCTACCGACGACCTTCCCGCCATCGTCCGCGCCAGCGCTCTGGGCCGCGTCCGCGAGTTGATCATCGACCGCGACGCATCGGAAGCCAACAACGTACTTGAGGACCTGGCGGAGTCGGTCTGTCTCCGTGGAGGTGATGTGTTCCGCCTGCGCCGGGATCGTATGCCAACGCGGTCGCCCATTGCGGCAACGCTGCGTTGGTGACTGAGGGAGTGACTGAAGGCTGAGGGAAGTTGACGCCGGTGGGGGA
>JBILXQ010000441.1:0-2811 GCA_044378375.1 Planctomycetota bacterium | reverse complement strand
AACAAGTTCCTGCCGTCCATCGGCACCATCCACAACTTGCGCATGCCTGGTGGACCGTTCTTGCGGTTGGACTTGGGCATGTACCGCGGCATGGAAGTGGGGCCGAACTACGACCCCATGCTCGGCAAGTTGATCGTGTGGGGCGCGACGCGCGAAGAAGCGATCGCGCGTTGCTCGCGCGCTTTGCAGGAGCTCAATGTCGGCGGCGTGCGGACTTCGTGTCCCGCGGCGCTGGCGGTGCTGCAAGACAAGCGCTTCCAACAAGGGGATTTTGACACGCACTTCCTCGAGTCGATGGACCTGTCCGCGAGCTCGCCGGAGCATGATGGTGTCGTGGCCGTGGCTGCCGCCATTGCGCGTCACCACCAGCAGCGTCGTACTGCCTTGAAGACTTCGGCCGCCGATCGCAATGGTTGGGTGGCACGTTCGCGCGCGCAGGTGCAAGCACCACTGGTGCGGACCTCGATGCCGGGAGGTGGCGCGTGAAGTACTACATCTCTGTCGATGGCCGTGCCCACGAAGTCGAGGTCGTCGAGCGTCTGGGCGAGCTGGTCGTGTCATTGGACGGCAAGCCGTTTGATGCGCGCTACCTCGAGGTCGACGATCTCGGCCAAGTCGTGATCCTGCACGAAGGCAAGAGCTTCGGTCTCTCCATCGAAGGCGACGCGAATCAAAAGTTCGTGACACTCGCCGGCCATGTGCGCGATGTGAAGATCGAAGACGAGCGTGAGAAGGCTGCGCACGCCGCCGAACGCGCCAAGAACAAGGGCGGCGGCTCAGTGACGGCCGTTATGCCGGGCGTGGTTGTGGAAGTCCTCGTACAGAAGGGCAGCGTCGTCGAGAAGGGCTCGCCGCTGCTCGTCTTGTCCGCCATGAAGATGCAGAATGAGATCACCTCGCTCGTCGAGGGCGTGGTCTCGGATGTGCATGTGACGGCCGGGCAAGCGGTTGCGGGCGGTGCCAAGCTCGTGACGATCAAGGTTCCCGAAGGCTCCTGACTCACAGTCAAACGGACGGAGTACGATGAAGGGGCGCTCGAGGGCGCCCCTTCAGCATGTTGCACCGACTCTTCCGCACCTTGGCAGCTGTCACCCTGCTCGCGGCGCCCAGCCTCGCGACGTGGTCCATCGTGGTCGTCAACACGCGCACCGGAGAGGTGTGCGTTGCCTCGGCTACTTGCATCTCGGGCTTTGACCTGAAGCCTAACCTCGCCTTGATTCGCGTGGGCGTGGGCGGTGCGGCGGCACAGTCGGTCGTCGATCAGGGTGCGGTGAATCGCATGCGCATCTGGCAAGCGATGACCGAAGGCCGCTCGCCCGAGGAGATCTTGAGCCTGCTTGCGCCGCAGGACACGCAGCACCAGCGCCGTCAATACGGCTTGTCGATGCTCCGTCATCAGCCCACGAGCTTTACAGGCACGCAAGCAGGCAATGCCAAGCTGAACCTGCACGGCATCGACGGTGATCTGCGTTGGGCTGTGCAAGGCAATCTGCTGACGGGTCAAGTTGTTGTGACAGCAGCCCGCGACGCACTGCTCTCGACGCCGGGGGACCTCTCGCAGAAGGTGCTGGCTGCCATGGACGCGGCCCGCTCCTACGGTGGTGATGGTCGTTGCTCGTGCGGGCCTTTGTCGCCCACGGCCTGCGGTGCACCGCCGGCGAGCTTTCAGTTCTCGGCAGCGACTGCGTTCCTGGTCTTGGCGCGCATGGGCGATACCGACGGTGTCTGCAACGCGAACCAAGGCTGTGCGAACGGCAACTACTTCCTCGACATCCGCGCCATCAGCGGACCGCCGGCTGGTCCTGATCCCATCGTGCAGTTGCGTACGGTCTACAACACTTGGCGTGCGGGCAAGGGCGCTACCGCTGACCACCTGCTGACGCGCGTGACTCAATCAGCGCCGATCGTGCCTGCAGATGGTGCTGCTGAGACCAGCATCTCGCTGCAGCTGGTCAACATCGATGGCACAGACCTGATCTACTCGCCTGCGACTCTGGAAGTGGTCGCTGAACCGCCCGGCATTGCTGTGGCGACGGTCACGCAAGTGATCGACGAAGGCGAGGGCCGCCATCGCGTGGTGTTGCGTAGCAACGGCACGGTCGGCACAAGTCAGTTCGGCATTACTGTGGTGCACCCGTGGAAGCGAGTGCGGTTGTGGCCGAATGTGCGCGTCACAGCGGAGCCAGCGCAAGCGTTGGTCGTTGGCCGCGAGTCGTTCTCCGCCAGCGAGGGTACACGCACGCCGCTGTGGTGCGACTTTGGTGCAGCTCAAGCTGGTGCACCGTATCTCGTCTTGGGTTCGGCCTCGGGCACCACACCTGGCACGACTGTGTTCGGTGTGCAGGTGCCTCTCGTGCAGGACACCTTCTTCGGCTCGATGTGGTCCCAGCCGAACTCTGCCACCTTCCAGCAGACCCAAGGTCTGCTGAGCGCTAGCGGCCGCGCACGCGCCGAGTTGGTGGCTGCCCCCGGGCGCTTCACGCCGTTGGTAGGACGCACGCTGACCTTCTGCAGCGTGCTGAATACGGCCAGCGGCGCGGTGAGCAACACCGATACGCTGGTCGTTGCTCCCTAGTGCGGGCAGGCCGCGCAGGAGCCGAACAACGCCAGTCGATCCAAGACATGGCGGGCTGCGGTGCACATCGTGCGCAGGTGCAAGCTGTCGTGGATGAGTCCGTGTGCTTCCAAGCGCAACTCATCGGTGGGTTCATGCGGATCCCTGAAAGCTTCGGGGTTGCGACTCAAGCTCAACTCGCGCAGATGCGCCGCCATCAGAGAACCACGCAAGAGTGGGTCTGCCAGCAGAGCTTT
>JBILXQ010000056.1:0-9829 GCA_044378375.1 Planctomycetota bacterium | reverse complement strand
TGGGGGTCGAGGCGTTGGGTGAGGGTTGCTCGGGCGGTGGCGGGGTTGGAGAGGTCTACGCCGTGGGCGGCGGAGAGCAGGGGGTGGAAGGTGTCGAGCATGAGGGGGAGTGTAGCGAGGTCGACCGTGATACTGGTCCAGACGAGTGTGCACGATTGTGGAGTGTGTGGTGGCCTCTGCAAGGGCAAGAAGCCCGGGCGGCGCCTCCACGCCCGGATTTTGGAGGGGGGTACGCCGGCATTCATCTCTACGAATGGCTGGCGACCCTGCTCCTGATGCGCCGTCCGCACAAGTGCACCTGAGACCTCAGCGCGGCCTGGGGGCGGTATCCAGATCGTGCGAAGGGACCTTCAGGGCTGAATGGGAACAGTGTCTAGGCCTCGGCCTGGTACCACCTCCATCTACTCTCGGACGTACCCAGCGCGCGTACTGTCCGCCAAATCCGGACTTTGCCCGCGTGAGTCATGCACACTCAGCAGGACCAGTATCACTTCTGCTAGCGCAACAGCCTCAACATCCTCAACTCCGCCCCCTCAAACGGCGCCTCCTCCTCCCGCAACGAATGCCGATCAATCCGCGCCTCTCCGTGCGCCAACAACTGCAACCACTCCTGCGGCAACCGCTCGTTCAACGTCTCCTGCGGCCGCGCAAACCAAGCACCTAAATACGTCGGGCGCTCCGGGAAAAAGAACTCCGCGTCGACGCGGCGGTCGTGGCCGGGGGAGGCGGGTTGGGGGGGGAGGCCCGCGCGGACGACGGAGGGGCTGACGAGGCCGTATTGGTCGAAGATGGTCAGGTCTGTGGCGTAGCCGATGGCGCCGATGCCGCCGAGCACAATCGACTGGCCGGGTTCGGTGCGCGCGGCCATGGCGCGGCCTAGCGCCAACCATTCATTGGCGCGGGTTTTCATGCCCAGCCACATGGCGCTCTCGCTCTTGGCGACGGGGTCGTTCCAACGGAAGTGCAGGGCTTGGCGCCAGGCTTGCGGGGCCAACTCCACACCAAGTGCGGGGAAGAGCGACAGTCCGCACAAGCCCAAGGGCAGCCACACATGCCGCGTAGCGAGCGCCGCGGCAGTTAGCGTGACGAAGCCCAGCGCCGGCGCAAGGAAACGGCCAAAGGCCATGAAGTCGCCGCCCACGAGCACGCTCCAGCCCAGCATGGCCACCACGGCCAAGGCCCCAACGCTCGCCAATCGCCTTTGCTCGCGTTGCACAATCAGCGGGGCCACCACCACCACCACCAAAGCCGGCATGGCCAACAGCATCGACCCCGCGTAGTACGCGCCGCGCTCCCAGCGCCACGCAGCCCAGCCGGTTTTCGCCTGGGCCGTCAGCGGCAGCCAGTGTTCATGGACGAGGAAGCGCACCCCCATCCAGACCCCGATGGCGAGCAACGTCGCCACACCCGTGCGCACCACCGCGCTGCGCAAGCTCGGTCGCAGCAGTAAGGTCGCGCACAGAGCCATACCCACAAACACCGCGCCGTCGGCCCGCAAGCCGCAGGCCAGCGCAGCGCACACGCACGCGGCAACCACCCGCGGACGGCCCGCATCGCACAACAGGCGCTCGGCCACAAAGAACACCGCCGTAGCGCAGGCCATGGTCTCGAGCCCGCCGCTGCTCCACACCCCAAGGGTCGGCAAGGCTGCCACACAGGCCCCTGCGGCGAACACCTGCAGCTGCGTCAGCTGTCCTAAGCGTGCCGCCAAACGGGCCGAGCCCAAGGTCAGCAGCACGGCACACGCCAGCGAAGTCAGCGGCGCCAACCATACCGGGCTTAAGCCCAGCACCAGACCCAGCGCACTCCACACAGTCCAGAGCAGATTCGTGTAGCCCTCGACCGGCGGACTTTCCCCAAGGTTGAAGACCAAGCCCGCGCCGCTCGCCAAGTGCTTGGCATAGCGAAAACTGATGTAGGCATCGTCACACACGAACCACCAGCGCAGTGCATGCACCACTACGCAGACGAGCAGGGCGCTCGCCACCAACGGGGTTAGGCGTCCTCGGATGGGCGGTGTCGTGGGAGGCATGTGGGCGGAGAATACCACGCAGGGATTTGTGTTCGGTTTCGCCTCCTTGTGCGTTCAGTCCTCTGCGTCACGGCGCGCTCCACCCATCCCGCGCTGCGCAGCGTCCCCCTCGTGCACACCTCCCGTCCCAACGCATCCCCCTCCAACAATTCCAGCGCCAACGAGCCTCGCCGCATGGTGGTCGGACTCTCCTCCGACCTGCGCGTGCGCATGGCGATGGACCGTCTCGCTACCCATCTGGGGGCGGGGTTGATGGTGGGCAACACCGTCGAGTCGCTCCAGAGCCACTTCGAGACAGATCCCGACAATGCCCGTCACGACCACATCGTGGTCAAGGATTGGCATAACGACGCGGGTCAGGCGAAAGCGTTCGCGGAATACCTAGCGCGCGACGGCCGGACACTGCCGCATGTCGCCCTAGTCGCGCCGGGAGATGTGGGCCACTGCGTGCAAGCGATGCGCTACGGAGCGCTTGAGGCTCTTGAGTTGCACCCTTCGGATGACTTGCTGCACTCAGCTTTGGTCCACGCGGTCGAACGCACGCGCAGCGCGCGGGAGCAGGCCCGCGCGGCGGACCAAGAACTTGTGGAGCTGCGCCGGCGCTATGCCACCCTGCGCGATAAAGAGCGCGAGACGCTGCTGGAGATGGTGGGGGGCACGCTCAACAAGCAAGCCGCCCACAAGTTGGGCATCGCCGAGCGCACCGTGAAGAAGCACCGCGCCAGTGTCTTGAAGCGTATGGGAGCGGGGTCCATTCCGGCGCTCGTGCGAATGGCCCTGCGCTTGCGCTTGATTCCTTAGCAGCTGATTCCCTTCATGGGTCCATGGAGTAAGGTGCATGTGTGCATTTGCTCCTGTCTGTTCTAGCCCGTGCCGGGTACCGAAGCCTGTGGCTCACGGTCGTGTGGCTGCTGACAGGTAGCAGTCAAGCCCAGTTGACACGCACGCTGCCTGAATGGGTGCTGCGCAGTTGGTCGATCAGCGATGGCATGCCGCAAGGCACGGTCAACGACATGCTGCAGACCGACAACGGTGCCTTGTGGATAGCTACCTTCGGGGGACTCACCCGATTCGATGGTCTGCGCTTCCGCACGCTGGATTTCGAAGCCCTAAACCTGCCCACCAATCGCACGACTGGATTGGTATCGGACGGGGTAGGGGGGCTGTGGCTGCTCTTGCAGAGCGGCGTCGTGGTGCATCTGGATCAAGACGGCCAAGAGCTAGGGCGCACCGAAGCCCCTGAGTCCGGCCTCGACTGCATCGATGTGCAACGCGATCACTTGGGGCGCCTCTGGCTGCGCACGGGCTTCGGTGTCTACCTGCTAGATGCCGGGGTGTGGCGTCTGGTCCTCTCCACAACGCTCTATGGCGGCTATCACGGCCTGGTGCCGCTTGCCGACGGGACCATGGCAGTGGTGCAGACAGATGCGTTCTCCGTGCTCGGGACCGACGGCAAGGAATTGGTGCGAGTGCCCACGCCGTGCCAGACAAATAGCGCTGCAGCCTTCGGCGACCGGATCTTCATCCTCGGCGAGGGCCAAGTGTTTGAGTGGGCAGATGGTCAGCTGACTCCATGGCGTGTGGCCGGTTTAGCACCTGACGAGTCCGTGTACTGTGCCGCGGAGACTGGTGATGGTCGCATCTGGTTGGGCACCTCGCGTGGTCCACGCATCGTGAAGGTGCAGGTTGACGGTCATTGGGTTTTAGAGGAGCCACTCCTCGGTGTCATGGAGTGCTATCGCGGTCGCTCGATGTACGCGGATCGCGAAGGCAATGTCTGGATTGGTTCCCATGGGTGTGGTGTCACTCGGGCGCGACCACGCTGGGTCGATCAAGTGGATGCGTCACTGGCGAACACGATGTCCGTAGTTGCCATGAAGGATGGAACCGTACTTGCGAACACCGAGTGTGCCGATGTGTGGGAGTATCGAGACGAGCCCGGCAAGGAGCTTCGCCGCGTTGCACGCCGCGTTATCCTGCCTAGACTCGGTTCAACGGACACTGACCCGTGTGTCTACGGGCAGTTGCTTGATACACGCGGTCGTCATTGGGTGGGAGCGGAAAACGCGCTGTATTGCGATGCTGGCACAGGCGCTACAGCAGTGCTGGAGAAGACCTATGCACGCTATCGCGTGTTTGCTGATGGCGGCGATGGTGTTTGGGTAGCGGAATACGAAGGCACTCTGCACTTCTTTGATGATGTGCAAGGCCTGCAGTTGACTCTCAAGCTTCCGGTTGGGCGCGTCTATTCGCTGCTACCGCAGGCGGATGGGGCGGTGTTGGCAGGTTGTGAGTCGTCGTTGTGGCGCGTCACGCGTGCAGGCTTGATCCAACGCATAGGGGAAGGGCAAGCCGATCTGCGTGGCGAGTTGCGCTGCATGATGCCGCGTCCAGATGGTTCTGTTTGGATTGCCAGCTACGGCAACGGCTTGCTGCGCTATGCCGATGGCAAGGTGCAGTCTCTAGGCATCGAGAGCGGTTTGGTCGATGCGTCGTTGTCAGCTGCGCTTGACGATGGTGCGGGGCGCTTGTGGTTGATGTCGAACAATGGATTGATGGTGTTGCCCATCCAAGACATCGAAGTTGCGTTCGCTGATCGGCATGCACGCTTGGTGCCTGTGGTGCTGGGGCCTGAGGCTGGTGTGCCGGAGGGTAACTACGGTTCACCTCCGGCTGTCTTGGACACCACTGGGCGAGCGTGGTTCTGCTCGATTGCCGGTCTGGTGCGCGTGGACACCCGGCGTTTTCCGTTCCAAGGGCTGCAGCCGACTGCGGTGGTGGACCACATTCGGCAAGGGGATTACTCCGTGCGGCCTGCACTGAACCTAACTCTGCCGCCAAGCGACGAGCGCTTGCGCGTGGACTACACCGCGTTCGCGCTCTCGGCACCCGAGCGCGTGCTGTTCGAGCATCGTCTGCTCGGGCACAAGGAAGACTGGTATCCCGCATCGCCCGAGCGCTTTGTCGAGTACACGCGCCTCTCGCCCGGGCCCTACACCTTGGAGTTGCGTGCGCGCAACGAAGAAGGTGTGTGGTCGCCTGTCACTCGATTGGAGTTCGAGCTGTTGCCTGCTTGGTGGCAGACATGGTGGTTCCGCGGAACCTTGATCGTCTTGTCCGCGCTGGTGCTGTTCGCCTTGCACCGCTTGCGTGTGCGCATTGTCGAGCGCAATGCGGCGCGTTTGCTGGCCGCCGAGCGTGCCCGCACGCAAGCAGAGGAAGATGCCTCGCGACTGCGCGATGAGCTGGCGCACATGTCTCGCCTGTCCACTGCGGGCGAGATGGCCAGTTCTCTGGCTCACGAAGTGAATCAACCACTGGGCGCGATCAGCGCCAACGCCCAAGCAGCGCGCTTGATGGTGGCGCACGGCACCACGGGCGAGTTGGCCGAGGTGTTGAGTGACATTGCTCGTCAAGCCCACCAAGCCAGCGAAGTGGTGCGCCGCTTGCGCATTTTCTTGCAGAAACAGACGCGCGAGCGTGTCCCCGTCGAGCTGGAGCCTGTGCTGCGTGATGCCTTGCAGTTGGTGCGCCTGGAACTGCGCGATGCACGCGTGGAACCTACGGTACGCACCCAAGGACGCACTCCCGCGGTGTTGGCTGATGGAGTGCAGTTGCAGCAGGTGATCATCAACCTGTGCAAGAACTCCTGTGAAGCATGTTTGACACGCGGTGGTGGCGGTCAACTGGAATTGACACTCGCCCGCGAGGACAACCTTGCGGTCATCGAAGTCCATGATGATGGCCCCGGCTTGGAGCCCACCGTGGCCGCACGCATGTTCGAGCCCTACGTCAGCACCAAACGCGATGGCATGGGCCTCGGTCTGGCCATTTGCCGTTCGATCATCGAGTCGCACGGCGGACGCCTGATGCTCGTACCTGCCCGAATGGGCGGCGTCTCGTTCCGGATTGAGCTACCCTTAGACGGTACGATGGTACGTCCCCCTCTATGATCGCACTGCACACCAAGCGTCGTGTCTACCTGGTCGACGATGACGCGGATTTTCGCGCTGCCACGCGACGCCACCTCACGGCGTTGGGTTTTGAGGTCCAGGTCTACGCGTCCGCAGAGGAGTTCCGCGCGACCTTTGATCCTGAGGCCGAAGGCTGTTTGTTGTTGGACCTGCGCATGACGGGGCAAAGTGGCTTGGAGATGATGCAGGCTGTGAAGCAGCGCTTGGCTGAAGGCGAAGTCATGCCGCCGGTGGTGTTTTTGACCGGCCACGGCGATGTCCCTACCAGTGTGCTGGCCATGCGCCGCGGTGCCGTGGATTTCCTGCAAAAGCCCGTTGCCGAAGAACAGTTGTTGGCCGCATTGCAGCGTGCCTTGGATCAAGACGCGCTGCAGCGTCAGGAACGCGCGGAAACGCTGGAACTGCGAGTCCGTCTGGCCACCTTGACCAAGCGCGAGCGTGAGGTTTTGCACGAGATGCTGTCGGGTGCCTTGAACAAGCAGGCTGCGCAGAACCTGCGCATCGCCGAGCGTACGGTGAAGCTGCACCGTGCGAATGTGTTGCTCAAAATGGGGGCGGGGTCGATTGCCGAACTGGTGCGCATGGCCGAGCGGCTCGGCGTACGCCCCAATGGGGGGTGACGGGCTCCGGTCCTGGACTGGTACTGTCCCGGACTGGTACTAATGACAGGTGGCGGGGCTTGCGTTTCTGAACTAGGTTTATGGGCCAAGGATCCATGACCATGAGCCGCACCCATTCCGCCCTCCTTCTCGCCACCGCCCTTGGCCTTGCCGCTACCGCATCCGCGCAGACACCCGTGTTCGTCACCCTCGGCGCCGGTACGCGCGTGACAGACATCAAGAACACGCCTAACGGCATCGTGGCGGTGGGCACGGATGGGACCCAAGGTTTGGGCTTCTTGTGGACCCCGAATGGCGGTTTCACCTACATCACCGGCATGGATGTCAGCGTGTGGCCCAAGCTGTCGGACGATGGCTTGGTGGTCGGCGCGCAACAGGTCGGCAATGTCAACGCGGGGATTTGGACCTCAGCCGGAGGTTGGGTGAATGTCCCGGGGCTCGGCGGTCAATCGGGCTCGGTACAAACAGCTTTCTACGACTTGAGCGGTAACGGAGCCGTGGCGGTCGGGCTGGGCTACACGATTGGCAACATCGGCCACGCGTTTCGCTACGAAAGCGGCACGAGCGTCGATCTGACTCCGCCGTGGAACAACAACCCCAGCCGTGCGAACACGGTCAATTTCGCAGGCGATGTGGTGGCGGGCTGGCGCGATCAAGGCCTGCGCCAAGGTGTGATTTGGCAGAACGGCGTGCTGCAGTCGATGACCTATGCTCCCGTGGGCGGCCCAGTGCAGCGCTTGGGCGAGGCCTTGGGCATGAACAGCGCGGGTTCGTACGTGGTGGGCTACAACATCTACGACGGAGCGACGAACACCGCTGGCTGGATCTGGGAGCGCGCGACCAACACGGTGCAGCTGCTGCCTAACTTGCCGGGCTTCGGTTCGCCCCTGCCGGGGGATGTCACCGAGGATGGTTCCATCGTGGTCGGCAGCAGTGGTGGTTTCCCTTTTGGTCGCACTGCGATCATTTGGACCAACCGCGTACCGGAGAACTTCAAGGACTGGCTGCTGGCGCGCGGTGAGACGACATCGCAAGGGTACACGCAGTTAGGGAACATCACCGCCATTGCAGCTGGCGGACTGGCCTTCTGTGGGTACGGTGCGGGCGCGGGCTTTGGCGAACCTGCGGGTTGGATGGTGCTGATGCCGGATGCCTTCACGCAGGGCACCACCTTCTGCTCGGGGGATGGGTCTGCGGCTGCTTGTCCGTGCGGTAACAGCGGTCTCGCAGGACGCGGTTGCGCCAATAGCGTCAATCCGGATGGTGCGCGCTTGCGGGGTACCGGCTTCGCATCGCTGTCGACCGATAGCCTGACGCTGATCGGCGAGGGCATGCCCAATTCCAACGCGCTGTACTTCCAAGGCACAGCGCCCACCAGTGCAGGGGCTGGTTTCATCTTTGGCGATGGACTGCGTTGCGCCGGTGGCACCATCGTGCGTTTGGGGACCAAGACCAACGCCGCTGGTACCTCGCGCTACCCGTTGGTGAGCGACCAATCGGTCTCTCAACGCGGGCAGGTCCAGCAGCCGGGCAGCCGTTACTACCAAGCGTGGTATCGCAACGCGGCGGCGTACTGCTCGCCGGGTACCTTCAACCTGACCAACGGTCTGGATGTGACCTGGACACCGTGAGGGTTTGAGTTAGCCCAAGGTCCGGTCCTCAGGTCCAGTCCTTTGGACTGGCACTACCGCATGCCCGTGCGCAGCTCTAGGCTGACGCGGGCATGCGGCCGTTCTGGCGATCTCTAGTGTTCCTGCTGTGCGTAGGCGCGACCATCGCGTGGACGCAGGGACCTCTATGGGGTGAGGCCTTGGTGCCGGTGGATCGGCTGTGGGGCGAGGATCGCGAGCCGCATCACGCCGCTTTGCGTGTCTATGAAGCGCTAGGTTTGGCCGGCACAGATGCGCAGCTCGAGGCTGTGCGGGCCATGGGCATGCTGCTGGTGTTGGTGCTGGCTTTGGCGGCGGCCTCTGTGGCGCGCCGCGTGTTGCGGCCGTATACGACCGAGTCTGTGGCGCAAGCTGCGGGCGAAGCCTCGGCTGTGTACGTGGCAGCACATCCGTTTGTGGTCGCAGCCGCGGCGCGGCCCAAAGCGCATGCCGACTTGTTGGCTTGTGCGTTGGTGGCCTTGTCGTTGGCGATTCTCTTGCGCGCACGCCAATTGCGCCGTCCAGTACACTTGACACAAGCGGCCGTGTATGCCGTGGTCGCTGCGGCGCTATCGCCTGTGGCGCGCGTGTTGCCGCTGTTGTACGGACTGTTGGAGTACGGTGCAGGTCCGCGCCCGAGGCCTCTGTGGTCGCGCGTGCGTGCCGCAGGCACAGCGTTCGCCAGTGCAGCCTTGCTCGTGGTGCTGGGCGAGTTCGCGGCCCAAGCTCTGAGTCAATCGCTGGCCTGGTCCGAGCAGCGCCTGTGGTCCGGCGGCAGCCTCTTGCGCTGGATCGAAACATTGGGTTTTGTGCTGTTTCCTGCGCATTCCAGCGCTGGCGTCGCTGGTGCAGTCGCGGCTGCCTTGGTGTGGCTCGTTGCCCTGGAACCGCTGCTGCGCGCCGCGCGTTCAGCGCCGCGCTTGTGGGGCAAGCTTGCTCTGGCGGCCTTCCTTACGGTGATCGTGGCCTTGCCGTGGGCTGTGGGTCCGCACGCGGCGGGCCGCGTCGATGGCTCGGAACATTTGCTGGCAGCCGGCGCGGCCACAGCTGTAGCGCTGGCCATTGCAGCAACGGCGATCAGCGGGTTGCGGCGCACTCTGTTGCCTCTGTGTGGTGCGGTGGCTTTGGCCACGCTGGCGCGCGGCGCCACGCTGGACATGGTCGCAGCCGCGCGCGCTGCGGATCAGTTGGGACGGAACTTGGCAGCACAAGGCGCCGGAGTGGCCGAGTTGCTCGTGCTCGAGCCACCGCGCGAGGCCGCAGGCTTCGCCTTGTGGCGCCACAGTGTGGCCGAGCGTGTCCCGCCCGGCGCGGCGCGCACGCGCATCGTGGAGGAGCGCGCCTTGCCCTGGTTGTGTGCGGGTGAGCGTGGCGCGCAGCTGCGCAAGCAGGGACTCGCCATCAGTCGCACCGGTGAGGAGTCCCTGCGCCTGCCATGGGCCGAAGGACTCGCAGCTGGCGTTGTTTGGCGCAGCGATGGCCGCTCGCCTTTGGTGGACCTTGATCCTTGGCTGGCACAGCGCGTGCGTGTGCTGCCGCTGCCTGGTGTGAGCT
>JBILXQ010000439.1:0-2824 GCA_044378375.1 Planctomycetota bacterium | reverse complement strand
GACAGCAGCGTGAAGTCGAAGGCCGGATTGCGCGGCAATCGAATCAACTGACGCACCAGCGTCTCGCCACCCGGCATGTACACCGCGAGGTTGAACAACTTCTGCAAGTTGACGACCTCGCGCACATCGGCACGCTTCATCATCGAATCGTTCTGAATCGACGGCCCGATGTCCTTCTGCTCATCTACGCGACCAAGCTGGAAGTCCTGCTGGCCCAACACCGTCGAGCGGAACGGACGGTAGATCAGCACCGTGCAGCCGTTGGGCTTGATGCGCTTGTTGACGCGTGCCGTCTCGAACATGTCCTCCAGCGTCTCGGCCGGCGACCCCATGATGTTGTTCGTGCGGTAGGTGATCTTGTGCTTACGCAACAGCTTGGGAATCGTGTAGACGATGTCGTCGGTGTAGCCTTTCTTGTACACCTCAAGACGCACCTTCTCGCTGCCGGACTCAAGACCGAACTGCACGCTCACACAACCCGCCTTCTTGAGCGCGATGATGTCGCTCTCCTTGAGGTAGTTGATGTTGATGTTGCAGGCGAAGGGCAAGCCCACACGCTTGGGCCACTTCTCGGCGAACTCCTCGATCCAACCGCGCGTCATGTTCAACGCGGCATCGCCAAAGTTCACCATGCGGAAGTCGGGATAGCGGGCGAGGATGTCGTTCATCTCTTCGCACACGTAGTCGACCGACTTCTGGCGGTTGAACTTCTCGCCGCGCCGGCCGCTGACCCAGTCCTTCTTCATCAAGCCGACGCTGCAGTAGGTACAGCTGTTTTGACAACCGCGCGACACATGCACCTGCATCACACGCTTGGCGCGCAGGAACGGATACTTGTAGAAGACATCCACATCCGGGAAGGGCAGCGAATCGAGGTCCTGCACAACCGGACGAATGGGATTCTGGTACGGCTTGCCGTCGATCAACACGCCCACATTGGGGATGTCATCAATCGAGCGTCCCGCGGCCCAAGCCTCAACCAGATCGATGACCGCGTACTCGGCCTCGCCCTTGACCGTCGCATCGACCACATCGGTGTGCGACAAGGGCTCGAGATCGTGGCTCGGGTGCGGCCCGCCCATCACCACCTTGAGGTGCTTGAGCTGCTTCTTCCAACGCCTGATGTACTCGTAGGGCCAAGCTTCCTGGCCCGTGGTGGCATAGATGCCGACGACATCCGGCTGCCAATCCAACACAGCTTTGTAGAAGTCCTTCTCCTCGCTGTGCAGGAAGCAATCCGCATGGTGCCCATGCTTCTTGAGGATCGAGCTCAAGACCTTGATGCCCTCGAACTCGTGGCAGGTGGTGACGATGAAGGCTACGCGTGCCAAAGTTGAGCTTTCGTGGGTGGGTGCCGAGGCTTGGGGAGCTGCGCGGTTTAAGGGTACACCGCGTGCAGTTGGAACGGGAGTGCCACTCAAGTCTTCCCGTCTGCGGTAGGATCAAAGCGCTCGGAGTCCACCTATGGTCCGCACGGTCCTCGTCCAGACCTACCACCCGTACACACAGTTCACGCACGTGCACCCGCTGGGGATCATGATGATCGCTGCGGCGGCGCGGGAGGCTGGTCATGCGGACATGCATATCCTCGACATGAAGGTCGAGGGTTGGACGCCGCAGCAAGCGTGCGAAGCCATCGAGCGACTGCGGCCGGATGTGGTCGGGCTGTCCGCTATGACCTATGAGGCGGGCTGCATGCACGAAGTCGCGCGCGAGCTCAAGCGCCGCCTGCCGCAGGTCGTGATTGCTTGTGGTGGGCCTCACCCCTCCGTCGCGGCTGCGGATGTGCTGCTCGATACGGCGGTGGACCATGTCGTGCGCGGTGAAGGCGAGCAAACCTTCACGGAGCTGTTGGACGGGGTGCAAGCGGGGCGCACCGACTGGACAGAGTGTACAGGACTGTCTTGGCGCATGACGGATGGGACCGTGCAGCACAACCCGGATCGTCCGCCGCCCAAGGACTTGGATGAGCTGCCCTTTCCGGCGTGGGACCTCATTGATCACACGAAGTACCACACCGTGCCGCGCGGAGGCGTGATCTACGCGCATCCCGAGTTCGCCACCATGTTCAGCTCGCGTGCTTGCCCGTGGCGCTGTTCGTACTGCCACAACAGCTATGGCAAGCAGTTCCGCGAGCGCAGTGCGCAGCATGTGTTGGCTGAGATCGAGCTGTTGGTGACCAAGTACGGAGTGAAGGAACTCGTCTTCATGGACGACATCTTCAACTTCCGTCCCGAACGCGCGAAGGCCATCGCGCAAGGAATCATCGACAAAGGCTGGAAGCTGGCGCTGACCTTCCCCAACGGTTTCCGCGGCGACATCTTGGATGAAGAGCTGGTGGTGTTGCTGAAGAAGGCCGGCATGTACCGCTGCATGGTTGCCGTGGAGTCAGCCAGCCCGCGCTTGCAAAAGGTGATGAAGAAGAACCTCAAGGTCGACAAGGTGCGCTCGATCGTCGACTTCATCGCCCAACAAGGTGTGATGGTCCATGGGGCTTTCATGCTGGGCTTCCCCTCGGAAACGGAGGAAGAGATGGAGGAGACCATCGAGTGGGCTGCGACCAGCTCGTTCCACACGGCGGCCTTCTTCCGAGTCATCCCCTTCAAGGGCACTGCCCTGTACGAACAGATCCGGCATGCGGGCTACGAGTTGCCTACGGATTGGTCCAAGTACGAACCGTATCAGGCTGAGATCAACCTGTCGGAAGTGCCCGAGAGCCGCATCTTCAAGCTGCGCAAGAAGGCCTATCGGCGCTTCTATCTGAACCCCAAGCGACTCTGGCGCATCTTTGAGTTGATCCCGCAGAAACAGCACATGATCCCCT
>JBILXQ010000438.1:0-2839 GCA_044378375.1 Planctomycetota bacterium | reverse complement strand
AGGCTTGCGCTGCCGTTGCCGGCCAGATTGGCGCCGAAGGTGTTGATGGAGCTGGCGCAACCATTGCCAGTACCGCCGGCGTTGCCACAGGGGCAGGCCGCGCTTGTGCCATCACCAAAGCAGAAGCCCACGCCTGCGATGCACGGAGCACCTTGCTCCGTGATGGTGAAGCCGCCTTGGATGTTCGTGGCAGTGCTGGTCGAGTAGTTGCCGACTTGGATCAAGTAGCTGTTGCCGCACACCGCTGTGAAGGTGACATAGCTGGCTAGCGTCTGCGTCGAGCAATTGGTCGTGCCCGCATCATCGTTGCAACCCAGCGGTGCGGTGGTCGGGCACGCGGCACCGTCGTACACAGCGATCTTGGTGTCGGTGCTGGCGCTGGTGATCAAGCCGCAGTTCGTCACCACGACCGTACCGGAGGTGTTCGCCGTCCAGACATACCACAGGTCCTTGTTGATGGTGCCGCAACCGGCGAAGCCCTGGCCTTCGGTGCCGGTGGTGCTGGAGGTGGTGTCAAACGCAAACTGGCCAGCGCCGCTGATCACAGTCGCGGTGCTGCAGCTGTCGTTGGTCGGCGGGGGAGGAACGACCTCGACGGCAAAGTTGCCGATGCCACCGGTTTGCGAGTTGTAGTACAGGCCCAACTGGAAGGTGTAGACCTGACCAGCCACGGCCGAGAACGCCGTGCGCGTCTGCAAGTTGCAGGCATCGTCATTGCACGCGATGGCCGAGGTCGTCGGGCAGCCTGCGCCTTGATACACCGCGATCTTTGTATCGACCGTCGTCGTAGCGCAGCTCGTCACGGCGTAGAACCCGGTTGCCGGTGCCGTCCATGTGTACCAGAGGTCCTTCTGCAACGCCGTGCCACCGAAGAACAAGCAGGAGGCTTCGGTCTGACCTTGCGAGCTGGTTGTGGCTGCGGAGTTGTCGAACGGCCACGGACCGGTACCCGTGAGTACGGTGGGCAGCGTGCAATCATCGTTGCCGCTCGGGATGATCACGCTCAGGTCAAACACACCGGTGCCAGGTGTGGCGACTGGGGCGGTGCCGGGATACAGACCCAGTTGGATGAGGTACGAGTTGCCCTGCACACACGCAAAGTTGAGTGTCGATTGGAACGTAGTGCAGGCGTCGTCATTGCACGCGATGGCAGCGGTGGTCGGACAGGTGTTGCCGTTGTAGACCGCGATCTTGGTGTCAATCGTCGACACACCGCAGGTGTTGATCGTGGCGGTGCCCGTGGCTGTGGCGGTCCAAGTGAACCACACATCGTTGTTGATGGCCGTACCTGCACCAACTTGGTTGCAGAGTGCATCGGTCTGGCCTTCGATGCCGGTGGTGGCAAGCGTGTTGTCGAACGGGAAGGAGCCCGTGCCCGCGATCACGAACGGTGTGGTGCACGAGTCGGAACCTACGAGCGCGCTGGTTAGCGCTTGCGCTGTCGCGCGCTGCACTGTGCTAGCCGAAGCAGCAGGGCGCGGGTAGGGATCCTTGGAGTAGGTGCCGTTGTCCTTTTGTGCGTTGGCCAGAGAACCAACCACCAAGCAGGCCGTAAGTAGCGAGAGAGTGCGCATCAGGAGACCTCGGGCAGAGAGGAGCGAGAGCGCGGCCTATCCGCGCTCTCTGTACCTTCGCCGAGGGGCTGCTATCCCGCAAGGGGGGGCAGCACGATTCCGCGCACGGTCAGAACTTGCGGCTCTTCTGCAGCACGCTGTCCAGCGTTTGCACCGTCGAGTTGCGCTCGTCGTCCGACAGGTCGAGGATCTCTTGCAGCGCAATCCCGATGTGCGGGATGTAGGTTTCGATGTAGTTGCGCTTGTCAAATTCAGCACGCAAGCGCTTGCCGCGCCGCACGTACGAGCCCAAACGCCGGCCGCATTCCTGCAGACCAAGCTTGATCTCCTTCATGATCTCCTCGTAGGCGGCGATGGCCTCCTTGGATTCACTCGTGAAGGGCACCCACACCGAGGCGATGTGCACCATCACGGCCATGGGGCCGATAGGCAGCGCACCTTTGGGCTGTTGGAGTCCGTAGGACTTCCAGTTGGTTTGGATCACCGCCTTGGTCACGGCGCACGCCGATTGCTGATGCAAGAGCGGCACGCGGTTGGCAAAGCGCAACACACGCACCGGTTCGTCTGCGGCACCGACGAGATCTTCGGTCGCGGCCGTCGACTTCTCCTTCTTGACGATGCGGCCTTCATCGGTCACATCGAGGCCCACGCCACCGGGCTTGCCGTACGCGATGCCCACTTCGATCACGAACGGATTGCCGCGGTAGACACTCGGTGCGCGCGAGTTGGCGTAATAGAAGTCGGCTTCGATCTCTTTCTTCAAGCCTGCTAACACCAAGCTCTCGCCGATGGGCGAAATGCAGTTGGTGCTAGGCGCCATGATCTTCGCCTTTTGGATCGCTTCATGCAGTGCAGCCGCTTCTTCGCGCGCGGTTTTGGAAGGCACTGCTTTGTCGGACAACTTGGCGGCCTTGCAGATCTCGACCGCGACCTTGGGACCGACGCGTGAGAAGTCCTCTTGCAAGAAGCCCGCCAGCGTGCGCGCTTGCGTCTCTTTCATCATGCCGATCAAACGGCCGAGCTCCACACCGTGCGGGTGCGGCTTGATCTCTTCTACGGCGGGCGGCAGATCTTTGGTGCTGCGCTCGTAGGTCACCACGCCGCCTTGTGGGTCACGATAGGTCAGCGTGACATGCGGGTTGGCGATGGCGGTTTGCTTGACATACATGTCGACCGAGCGCAGGCCCTTCTGGTACTTGGCCTCCATCTCGATCTCGACGCGCGTGCCGTGATCCTTGTCCCACTCGACGGTCTTCTGCTCGTGG
>JBILXQ010000437.1:0-2842 GCA_044378375.1 Planctomycetota bacterium | reverse complement strand
GATTGGTGCTTCACACCGCGCTTCCGCCAGCGCTTCGAGCGCGAGCTCCCTCAGGCGTTTGTTGTCCAAGGCCTGCATGTGGGCCATCTCATCCCCGAAGAAGCACCGAACCTCGTGCACGCAGCCATCGACCACGTGTTGGGCTTGCGGGAAGTAGCTACCCACGAGGTCTAGCCATTCGCGCGCAACTCACAGGACCGACGCTCCCCGAGCTGCCGCAGCGTGTCGATCTTTCGCGTGCGCTATGGCAGCACGCGCACAACCAGCCCGAGCGTGCGGCCATCATCGACGCACAGCACCAGCGCACGACCTATGCCGAGTTGGAAGCACTCGTAGCTCGCTACGCTGGGTCGCTACAAGCGGTGGGCCTGCGCCCCAAGCAGCGCGTAGCTGTCTTTGTGCGCCCAGGACGCGAGCTTGTCGCGTTGATGTTCGCACTGCTGCGCTTGGGATCGGTGCCAGTGCTCATCGATCCCGGCATGGGCATCGGCAAAGCCATGCAAGCCTTGGCGCTAGCCCAACCACAGGCTTTGATCGGAGTACCAGCCGCCGTCCTCGCGTCGCACGCTTGGCGGCGCACACTGTCATGCCTGCGCATGCGGCTAGTGGTAGGCCACCTGCCCCTCCATCGCTCGCTCACGCGTCTAGCACGTACCGCGACACCGCTGCCGCCCGGTGAAGGTCACGCGCAAGATGAGGAAGCAGCGGTGCTGTACACCTCGGGTTCCACAGGCCCCGCGAAAGGAGTCAGCTACACGCACGGCAACTTCGCGGCCCAAGTGGAGGCCTTGCGGCTGATGTACGGTTTCGCACCGGGCGACATCGACCTGGCTTGTTTCCCGTTGTTCGCTCTTTTTGACGCGGCACTGGGCACGACCACCGTCTTCCCGCGTATCGATCCGTCGCACCCAGGGCGCTGTCGTCCCGAGTGGATCGTGCAGGCGGCCGTCCAGCACCAAGCAACTTACGCCTTTGGCTCGCCTGCCGTTTGGGCGCGCGTAGCACCTTGGTTGGTAGCCCGAAAGGCCACACTGCCTCACTTGCGCAACATCCTTGTGGCGGGAGCGCCGATTGAACCGGAACTCATCGCACAGATGCAGCGCGTGGCTCCGGAGGCAGAGATCCACACGCCCTACGGTGCGACGGAAGCACTGCCTGTAGCCACCATCACCGGAGCTGCGATCCAAGACTTGCGAGCGCAAGCACACTCGGGTGCAGGTGTGTGCGTAGGCACGGTCGCGCCTGGCATCGAACTCGTCATCGCACGGCGCAGTGTGGATCCGCTCCCCGCGGAAGCGGATCTCCAGCTGCTGCCTGCAGGCACTGTGGGTGAAGTGCTGGTGCGTGGGCCGCAGGTCACTCGTCACTACACCGGTCTGCCTACAGCGACTGCTCGCGCAAAGGTGGCTGGCGCCAACGGCCCTTGGCACCGCATGGGTGATCTGGGATGGATCGATGAGCACCAGCGCCTGTGGTTCGTGGGGCGCTCGGCACATGCATTGGAGACACTGGCGGGGACTGTCCCCAATGTGCCCATGCAATTGTGCGCGCAGCAACACCCTGCGGTGCGACGCGCTGCCTATGTAGGTGTAGGACCTGCGGGTGCCGAAGTGCCGGTACTCGTCCTTCAACCGAGCGATCAATGCACGGACACCCGGCATAGTGGCCAAGAGGTCATCGAGCTTGTCAAACATAGTGGACAGGCGGCACGTAGCCCTTGGGTCGTGCCCGAGCAGGTGCTGTGGAAGTCCACGTTCCCCCTCGATGTGCGCCACAACGCCAAGATTCGCAATGAGGACCTGAAGGCGTGGGCCGCGAGCCGAGTGTCACTCACCGCCCCACAAGGAGCCCCCCCATGCGCTACCTAGTCACCGGCGGTGGCGGTTTCCTGGGCCTGGAGATCGTGCGGCGCTTGCGCGCTCGGGGCGATGAGGTGGTCTCGTATTCGCGCACCAAGCACCCTGCTGTGGAGCAGTCGGGCGCGCGGAGCGTGCAAGGAAACTTGACAGATGAGCTCAAACTGGCCGAAGCGATGCGCGGTTGTGATGGAGTCTTCCATGTGGCTGCCAAGGCCGGCATTTGGGGCCCCAAGGCCGACTACGCGCACACGAACATCGGCGGCACGCGCAGCGTGGTGCGCGCGGTGCGTGCAGCCGGTATCAGCAAGCTAGTTCACACCTCGTCGCCGTCAGTGTGCTTTGACGGACGCGACCATCTCGAGGCAGACAATCGTCTTCCGCTCGCGTTGGAGACGCTCTCGAAGCAGTCCATCTCGGCCTACGCGTGGAGCAAAGCCGAAGCCGAGCAACTTGTGCAATCCGCGCATGGTCCCGAGCTCACAACAGTCATTCTGCGCCCGCACCTGATCTTTGGTCATGGTGATCCGCACCTTTTGCCGCGCGTGGCCATGCGCGCGCAACGCCGCAAGCTCTTTGCGGTTGGCACGCGCACCAACCGCGTGTCCCTCTGCCATGTGACCAATGCTGCGCACGCGCATGTACAAGCCATGGACCGGCTGCATCCCGCGGCCGCACATGCCGGGAAGGCCTACTTCATCAACCAAACCGAATCGGTGTGCTTGTGGGATTGGCTCGACCAGCTGTGCCGCGAACTGAATTGGCCTACGTCACGCGGCCCTATCCCGCTGTGGCTGGCGCGCAGCGCGGGCGCGCTGGCCGAAGCATGCTGGAGCTGGCTAAGCCTGACGGGTGAACCGCCGATCACACGCTTCACCGCCATGCAATTGGCCCTGTCGCACACGTACAGCATGGGCCCAGCCCAACGCGATTTCGGTTATCAGGAACAAGTCGACCTCGCGGCCGCGACTGCGGATGCAGTGCGC
>JBILXQ010000436.1:0-2845 GCA_044378375.1 Planctomycetota bacterium | reverse complement strand
CCGGCTCCATCGGCGAGCGGTTGACCGCGGTCATCAATCCATTCGATGCGCATGCGGCAGGACACGCGCTCGTCACCTGTGTTGCGGAGCGAGAAGCGCAGCACACGCGTCGGGTCCGTGCCTTCGATGCGCACATCGAGTAGGGCCAGAGACTGGGCCACGACCTCTTCCGAGAGCTCGGTCGCTGCTGTGGACTGGGACTTGGCCGAGTGGCACGCCGCAAACAGCGGCGCGCACACCACAGCGAGCGAGAGTGCGAGTGACGAGCGGTTCATGGTGTAGGTCCAGTCGTGAGGGGGCGGCCACCCACAGCGCGGGCGTAGGTGCGTGTGCCCAGCGTGCGCGCGAAGACGAACATCGTCTCGCCGCGCGCTAGCTCAAAGCGCCCGAGGTCCATCGTAGCGCCGCCAAGCGGGGCCAAGCGTACGGAGTGTGTACCTGGCGCCACGAACACGCGCGCAGCGTGAAAGCTGTGCGGCAGCGTGCGCCATGCGCGCAGATCCGCGCGCTCGCTCGCCAAGGTGTAGACGATGCCCGCCAACGTGCCCAGAGTCCCGAGATTGTCGTCCTTGCCCAAGCGGCGCGTCATCTCGTACTTGAGCGCGTTGCGCACCGCGCTCTTGGTGGCCATCCAAGCGATACGGTCCGCGAGGTTCTCACGCGCAACGGCGGCGATGTCCTCCACCACTGCGGCGCGCACCGAGGAGTCATTGACCACGAGATCCACACTCGTCACCGGTTGGAAGCGATCGCGATAGACCGGCACCACCCAACGCGCGACGCCGTGTTCCAACGGAATGGCGAGACCTGCCTCGTACTTCTCGGGACCAAAGCCCACACCGCAGATCACCACGATGCTCGCCGCGCCTTCCGGCAGCTCGGGCTCTTGTCCAAAACGCTGGACAAGCCCTTCTAGCTCGTCTTGGCGGCCAGCACTGCGCGCCAAACGCACGAGGGCTTTGCCGGCCAGGTCGAGGCCTACGCCCTTGGTGACCATGCGTTGGTAGTCGATCCACGCATTGTCCGGTTCGTTGTCCAGCTCGTAGGTCAAGGCCGACAAGAAGTGCCCCAAACCACCGGCGCGATAGGACTTCTTGTAGAGAGTCTCGTCGTTCTCCAAGTGCACATTCGCGCGCTTGGCCTCGACGCGAGCACCATCGCGATCACCGCGCTCCAAGCGCGTCAACGCATCGTGCACATGCAACAGCACGCGCTCGTAGCCTTCACCTTCGTAGGACTTGGCCGTGTCGTTGAAGGCCCACGAGAGCACCTCTTCACCGAGCGTCTCGCTCGAGATCAAGGCAGCGCGCTCGAACTGCTTGGTCAACTCGCCCGCCGTGTCAAAGCGCGTTTGGGCTGCGGCGAGATCACCCGCGGTCCACGCCACGGTGCCGGACTCGACCAGCTGCAGGAACTCGCTGCCGGTCGTGGAAGGGTCGTCGTAGGCACCGCGCGCCGCCACAAAGTTCCCCGACTCAAAGTCGCGCAACGCACGCGCCGTGCGGTCGGCATAGGTGGCGCAGGACGCCATGCAGAGCGAGAGGACGAGGAGGGCCGTGCGCATGGGACGAGTTGGGTCGCAGAGTATCCAGCTATGCATTACCATGCGCAACCCACCCCCCTATGCGCAGCACCTATTTGGAGAAGGATGGCCCCCAACGCTCCTCCGGCGCCCACTCGCCGATGATGGAGCAGTACTGGCGCGCCAAGCGCGAGGCGCCGGATGCGTTGCTGTTCTTCCGCATGGGCGACTTCTACGAGTTGTTCCATGAAGACGCCAAGATCGCGGCGCGCGAGCTGGGATTGACGCTCACGGCGCGTTCCAAGGGCGAAGACGCGATCGCCATGGCGGGCGTGCCGTGGCGCAATGCCGATGCGTACTTGGTGCGCTTGGTCAAAAAGGGCTTCAAGGTCGCGGTCTGCGAACAGATGCAGGACCCGCGCGAGGCCAAAGGCATCGTCGAGCGCGCCGTGGTGCGCGTGGTGACGCCGGGGACGTTGACGGAAGAGAACGCGCTGGATGCGCGCGAGCACAACTGGCTCTTGGCGGTGTCGTTGCACGCCGGAGTCGCCGGCCTTGCGTGGGCTGATGTGTCGACGGGGCGCTTGTGTGTGAGCGATGTGCCGCAAGCCAAGCTCAGTGATGAACTGGCGCGCATCGCACCGGCGGAGATCCTCGTGGGGCCGCACTTCGATACGGAGGCGGGTGAGTTGGCGTCGGAGCTGCGCCACACCTACGGCACGCGCATGGGCTTGCGCGAAGCGTGGCATTGGGATCGCGAAGGTGCGCTGCGCTTGCTGCACACACGTCTCAAGGTGCACAGCTTGGAGGGCTTTGGCCTCGATGAACAAGCATCGGCCTGCATTGGCGCCGCGGGTGCGTTGCTGTCGTACTTGGAAGAGACGCAGAAGAACGCCTGCGCGCACTTGACCGGGCTCGAGCATGTGCAGAGCACCAAGCATCTCGTGCTCGACCGGGCCACGCGTTCGTGTTTGGAGCTGTTCCGCACGCAACGCGATGGCGCGCGCGAAGGGACATTGATCGAGGTCTTAGATGCCACGCTGACGCCGATGGGCGGGCGGCTGTTGCATGAGTGGTTGTCGAATCCGCTGCGCGAAGTGGAGCCGATTCTGACGCGCCAAAGGGCTGTGGCCGAATTGCACGGCAGCCCGTTCTTGCGCGAGGACGTGCGCGAGCTGCTACGCGAAGTGCTCGATATCGAGCGCTTGGTAGCCAAGGTCTCGACCTTGCGCGCGAATGGCCGCGATCTGGCGGCACTAGCCAGCTCGCTCGCTCCTGCGCGCGGCTTGAAAGAGAAGCTGGCCGGCTGCAATGCGCTGTACT
>JBILXQ010000435.1:0-2847 GCA_044378375.1 Planctomycetota bacterium | reverse complement strand
CTCGGGTGTAGCGAGTCGCACGAACGGAGGCGGCGCATCGCCGGGCAAGGAGAAGGGTTTCAGTCCGTTCTCATCCAGCGCACCAAACATCGCAGCCAGCGCGTAGTAGTCGCGCATGGGCACAGGGTCGTACTTGTGGTCGTGGCAGCGCGCACAATCGAGCGTCAGGCCTAGAAACGCCGTGCCAAAGGTGCCTACACGATCGGCGATGGCTTCTTGCCGGAACTCTTCGGGGATCGAACCGCCTTCCTCCGTTGTGCGATGCAAGCGCTGGAATGCGGTAGCCACACGATCGGGGATCGTCGCTTGTGGCTTGAGGTCGCCAGCAAGCATGTCCGTGACGAACTGGTCATATGGCTTGTTGGTGCGCAGCGCCTCTAGCAACCAATCACGCCATGGCCATGTGAAGGCGGGCCCATCCGTCTGAAAGCCGTGCGTGTCTGCATAGCGCGCCAAGTCCAGCCACACACTCGCCATGTGCTCTGCTGCCGCGGGCGAAGCGAGCAATGCATCGACATATGCTTCGTAGGCCGCGTTGGTGGGATCGGCGGCAAAGGCGTCCGCCTGTTCCGGTGTAGGCGGCAACCCGGTGAGCACCATCGACACGCGTCGCAACAGCACACGCGGTTCCGCTTCGGGCTCGGGAGCCAGGCCTTGCGCCTCTAGCTGTGCTGTGATGAGCGTGTCGATCGGCTCGCGAGTCCAGCCCGCAGGTACAGCAGCCTGTGGAGCCACGAAGGCCCAGTGCCGTTGATAGACGGCGCCCTCTTCGATCCAGCGCACTAGCTTCTGGCGTTCGTCGTCGGCTAACGGCCGTTTGAGCGACGGCGGCGGCATCACCTCGTCGGGGTCTGTGCTGTGCAAGCGCCGCAGCAACTCACCACTTGCGAGTGCTTCGGCTGCGCCTTCCGCCGTATCCAAGCGCAGCTCAGCCTTGCGTTGCGCCTCATCCGGCCCGTGACAAGCAAAGCAACGATCGGACAGCAACGCGCGCACATCGCGGTTGTAGTCCAGCGGTTGGGCGCTCTGTGCGCCCGCTGTGGCGGCGGTGGCCGCCAACCCGATTGCCAGCCAGTGGAGCCTCACACCAGCACGATACCAGCACGCGGCGTTGATCGCTTGCCTCCGATCGGTGACACTCAGGCCAACCGGCACAACCAGCCAACCCATCACACACCTGACGATGTCCTTCGACCAGCAGTTCACCAAGGTACTCACTCAAGACGGCTTCCTCGCGGCTCTCGACCAGAGCGGCGGCAGCACCCCGAAGGCGTTGCGCCTGTACGGCGTGCCGGAGACCGCCTATCAAGGCGAAGAAGAGATGTACGGCAAGGTGCATGAGATGCGCACGCGCATCATCACCTCACCGGCCTTCAACGGCGATCGCATCTTGGGTGCGATCCTGTTTGAGAACACGATGGATCGCCAGATCCGCGGCAAAGGCTCTGCACAGTACTTGTGGCAAGAGAAGCGCGTGGTGCCGTTCCTCAAGGTCGACAAGGGTCTCGCCGCGGAGGCCGAAGGCGTCCAGTTGATGAAGGACATGCCCGGCCTCGATGCGTTGCTGGAGCGCGCCGAAGCGAACGGTGTCTTCGGCACGAAGATGCGCTCGGTCATCAAGCAGGCCAACAAGAGCGGGATCGCCAAGGTGGTTGCCCAACAGTTCGAGTTCGGCTTGCGCATCGTCGATGCAGGCCTCGTTCCGATCATTGAGCCTGAGGTCGACATTGAATGCCCCGACAAGGCCGCAGCCGAAGGCCTGCTCGAAGATGCGTTGATGGCGCATCTCGATGATCTTGAGCCGCATCAAACCGTGATGCTCAAGCTCACGCTGCCGGAAGTGGACAACTTCTACATGCGCTTGATCGAGCACCCCAATGTGGTGCGCGTGGTGGCGTTGTCTGGTGGCTACAGCCGTACCAAGAGCAACCAGCGCTTGGCACGCAACGAAGGCTTGATCGCCAGCTTCAGCCGCGCCTTGTCCGAAGGCCTCTCGGCCCAGCAATCGGACGACGAGTTCGACTACCTGCTAGACGAAGCCATCCAGAGCATCTTCGAAGCGTCCTGCACCTGAGACGCTGCGCGTAGGTCTGTCTGCGCACTATGGCGCCGCGTGCCTAGGGTCAAGTCGACTGGACATGGCCCCTGTGACGCGGCGCTATCATTGTGCGCATGCTCAGAAAGATCTTGCTGATCGCGCTCGTGCTGCTGGCCCTTGCCCTCCTTGTGGGGTTGGCGCTGCCTACCGCGTACACAGTCGAGTCGCGCGTGCAGATTGCTGCACCGGCGGCGCGCGTGCATGAGCGCGTTGGTGATCTGCGACGCTGGCCCGAATGGACCAGTTGGTCTGAGGCTTCGCCGCAGATGGTGATCGAGTATGGAGCTCAGACCACCGGTGTGGGTGCTTTGCAGCGTTGGAAGGATGACAGCGGCGAAGGTCGCTTGGTCTTCACCCGTTGCGATGACACAGGAATCGCCTACGACATGGCGTTCGTGATGGGGGACGGCGAGTTACCTTCGCAAGGCGTATTGCGTTACGAAGCCGTGGATGGCGGCACACAGGTCGTGTGGACCATGAAGGGCGACCTCGCCATTCCCGTGCTAGGCGGCTGGATGCGCTTACTGTTGCTGGGCGCCATGCAAAGTGATTTTGACAAGGGCCTAGCCAAGCTCAAACGCGTGGTGGAAGCTACTTAGTCGCTGCAGCTGTTTCTACGCGTGGGCCTACCGGCTCAATGTCGGCGATGCCTTCATGCTCGAGCCAGTCGTAGACCGTCTCCAGCGGCGTGGCGAGCCCCATGTGCGGCACCACGGTCGGACGCACTGAGCCATGCGTGTAGATCTTGG
>JBILXQ010000055.1:0-9971 GCA_044378375.1 Planctomycetota bacterium | reverse complement strand
CGCTAGGCGATACTGGCCCTGCTGAGTGTGCACGACTTGCAGAGCGCAACCAGCAGCCAGAGACCTAGCGCGCGGTTCATGGTACGCACTCTGCAAAATCAAGCCGCGATCGGCACCAAGGCTCGAACTGGTTGTGTGTAGGCAGGTCACCACGGACCGCTCTGCCAGGCTGTGCAGGCGTGTGTAGAGAGCTTCCTAGCGCTCTCTTGTAGTGGTCGCCGGTGGCTCGTGCAGTTCGCGGAACTACACCAGACGGTCAGGCGTCGCCGTCTGTGACGCTAGTAAGGTTGTTTTGACAGTTTCCAAACGCTGGGGCAACCAAGTGGTGCACACTCAGCCACGCCAGTATCCATCTCGCCTGCTCAGGAATTGGCCGGCAAGATGTGCAACGGCCCCGTAATCGCCCCCAAGGTCGTCGGCTGGCTTTGCCCCATCATCCACAACTGCAAGCTGCCATTGGTCACGCCATCTCCCGTGCTAAACACGGTCGAGCCAGCACTGGTCCAATCCAGACCACCGCGCACGGACTGCGCACCAAGATTGAGATCCGAGAGCGGGGCAAGCCCGCCCAATTGCATCCGCTGCACCATAGTGGGCAGGTTCGCGCCCGCCGTGGACCATGTTGCCCAGCCGTCTTGGCGGTAGGAGAGGTTGCTGTAGATCGTGGTCTCGGGGCTCGACTGCAGCATTTGGCTGGCGGGGGCCGCGCCGAAGGTTAGGCAGTGCAGGTCCACGGGACGCTGCGAGCTTTGCATCTGCACTGCTACCAGCAGATGCGAACCAATTTGGTTCATCCGCTGCACGCGGCGCACACCAGAAACCAGCACGGTCCGCGTGCCGGTCGTCGAGAGGTGTTCGATCGTCGGCGTTGCACCGTCTTGCTCGACGAGCCAACCGCTGCCGTCCGGCAGAGCATGTAGTTGTTGCAAATCCCACTGCGGAATGGCCATGAACGGCACCGTCGTGTCGCCCGAGGTGGCCGACAGGTTGGTCAGTTGCGTCCCCGTGCTGGTGGTGGTCGCAAGAAACAGATCCGCCTTGTCGACCGTAACGCCAGCCTCGCCAACCGCGCGTTCGCCGACGGCATACAGGGCCACACCGCCAACGCGGAAGCCAAACAGCCCCACCTCATCGAGCGTATCCAGGATGTTCGCATCGCCGCTTAGCATCTGAGGAGCAACCGGTTGCGCTACCCGTCCAAGCAGAGCCTCACCCGAGGTTTTCAGCGGCGTGGTCACCGTCGCGCGCCACAAAGCTTGCGTGCCGTCGTCCGAAACAGCCAAGTGCGGACCAGACGGAGTTTCCGGCAAGAAGCCTGCACCTCCAAACACGCTCGGTGTGGTTGCGGCTCGACGCGCAGTTCCCGTGGCTCCGAATACGAACGGATAGGCGGTTGAGGAATCAGCACCTGCGACGCCCACACACCACTCACCATTGGTGCTGGATGCGAGCGCGTTGAAGTAGACCGGCTGGATCTCGCCACCCGCTAGCTGCACCAGCTGTGCCTGAGCACCCTGCGTGCGGGCAAAGCGCACAAAGCCACGCCCCGTGACCACGGCGCCAAAGTTCGGCCCCAGGTGCAAGGAGTCCGTGCCGATCCGCAACGGCGGGGCGAGCTGCGTGCGATTCTGCACCGTTCCATCTAGCCCGACCTCCAGCAGATCACCGCCGGCAGCGAGCTTGGTGGCAATTAGCAGTGCCTGGCCATCGGGGGCGACGCCGATCTTTTGTGCAAACGGGTCTAGACCCCCTGCTAATTCCGGGCGCTCCAACAAGATGTGAACGACACCGTCAGGCTGCACCAAAAAGTACCCGAACACCGGGTTCTTCGGGTCCTGACGACGATAGTGGTAGATGCTGCCAAGGTTTTTGGGCAGCACGACATGGCTGACGTTCCAGTCGTCTACGGCAAAGCGCGCGGTGCTGGGCAATAGCTCCGTCAGGTGGCTGCGCTGGGCGACATCCACGGAGACAAGCTGGATCCCCGTCAGTTGCGGCAGACTCGGGCTTACGACACCCGTCTGCTCTTGAACGGTGACCACACTGCCGATGCCACCACCAGGGCCCTGGAACACGCACACGGAGCCCGGGACGCCGGAGCTCTGTCCCAACACGGGGGAGGAGAGCAAGGCGCAGAGCGTCAGGCCAAGCAGGGAGGTGGAGTTCATGGGAGTGGGCGGCGGGAGGTGCGAGTGCCTTGGACTACAAGCAGCTGCTGTCAGCAACAGCAGTGCCAAGGTCGCACTTCTTCATCGAATGCTAACGTGCATTCGCGCTGTGGGCCGTCCGTAGAGGCCTTTTTTCGGATTTTTAGCCTGCGTTGAATATTCAGACTTCCTTCAGCCGACAGGCATTCTCGGAGTACAATCCAGAATCTAGACGTATGTCCAGCTCATGGATCGCCCCCCTCGGCTACGAGCCGATTCGCCAACTGTCCGATGACGGCCAGAGCCAAGTATGGCAGGTCGTACGCGGACAGGTCGTGTCGGTCATGCGCTTGGGGCCCACCTCCACCGAGTTGGGGTTGCTGGCCGCGCTGGACCATCCCGGTCTGCTTAAGCTGCAGGACCACGGTGTCCTGCCTGACGGGCGTGTCTGGTATGTGCGCGCGTGGAGCGAGGGGCGTGAGTACGGCCAGTGGGCGGCGGACAAGCCGCGTACGGTCGCCGAAGTCGCCCGCGTGGCTTGCGATGTAGGCGAGGCGCTCAGCTATCTGCACGCTCAGGGGTTGCTGCATGGCGATCTATCGCCGCGCAACATTCTCGTGACGCCGGATGGGGGTGCGCAGCTCGCAGACTACGGCCTCACGCATCGCATGGGCGCACCGGCGCAGGGAGCGTCAGGTACGCCCTTCCACATTGCGCCCGAGATTTTGCTCCAAACCGAGGTGGGTCCCGCTTCGGATGTGTTTGCCTTGGGCTCGGTGTTGGCGCGTGGGTGGGCGGCGGACGAAGTCGATCCGCGCGCCTTTCATGCGCGGTTTCCGCAAGAGGACTACTTCCAGGCGCGTGGTGCGCGCCGTGCGGGCTTGCCTGCAGACGTAGCCGATTTGGTGGAGAGCATGCTGGAGCGCGATCCGCGCCGTCGCCTTGGTGATGCGCGCATGGTGGTGCGCGCCTTTGCCGAGCGCGGGGGCACGCGGCGCACCGACTTGACGCGCAAAGACCAAACGCGCCGTGGCTTGCGCGTGGAGCTGCGCGCGGTGCGCAAGCAGTTCATCGAGACCGAACTGCCGCGTCTGTCCGCCTTGTCCGAAGGCCAAGAAGGTCCGGGATTTGCCGCGTGGCGCGTGGACGATGCGTCCGAGTCGTTGCCTTTGGCGCGTGCAGCAGCGTTGGCTTCCAGCTTGGCCGCGCGTGTCTTTCATGTAGTCGAAGCCACGGACGCCGCCAATCTCTCCGGTGATGCGCTGGCGTTGTACTTGGAACAGGCCTTGGTCCGCAGCAACACAGGCGTGTTGTGCGTAGTCGACGGCGAGAGCGAAGCAGCGACTCTCATGGCTACGCGCTTGTTGATCGAGGCCGCGCGCGCCGGACGGGCTGCGCTCTTCGTGGGCACGCGCACACCATCCGGTGCGCGTGCTGTGGTGGATGTGCCCGCCGTGCGCGCGGAGGATTTGCAAGAGTCGCTACGCGATGCACTAGATGCCGATGCGAATGCCATCACGACCTACGCCGCGTGGTTGGTCGAGGCGTGTGCAGGTTCAGCTGTGCGCCTGGCTTGGGCGCTTGAAGAGTCGCGGCGTTTGGGCGTGCTGCAAGAAGGCTTGGAGCGTCCGCGGTTGCGTCCGGGAACTTGGCCCCGTCCGCAAGCGGCAGCCCAACAACTCAGCGGGGAAGGGCTGGATGGACGCGCGATACTCGCTGCCGCCTGTTTGGTGGCCGCGGGGCGAACTCTGGAAGATCGAGAGTTGGCTGAGCTGTTGCAGCTGAGTGGCGACGCCGTGGAAGCTCTGCTCGTGGATCTGCGCCGTTTGGGCGCGATTCGTCCAGTCGACGAGGGTTGGGAAACGCATGCGCAGCTGAGCGGCGATGGGTGGTTCGCTCCGTTGCGTATGGCCCACCAGCGTTTGGCCGCCAAAGATGCGGATCCTGTGCGCCAGCGGCTGCACAAGGCCTTGAGTGGAAACTTGGAGGCACGCGAAGCGTGTGTGGCCCACAGCGTCCAGTTGCGCGAAGCTGGCCGCAGCGAAGCATCGCTGGATGCCCTGCGCGAGCTGCAGCATGGCTTGCAGCGTTGTGGTTTTGGTGCTGCTCCCGAAGTGTGTGATGCCATGAGTGCCGCACACGCCGCGATGGGGCGTGCGGTGGAATGCCAGCAAGCTGTGCTGCCGTTGAGTGGTGATGCACCGCGAGTCGTGGGTGTGCAGCTCGCCGCTCGTGCACGCAGCGCCGCGCTGCGCCACGAGGATGCTGAGGCCGTGGATGTCTGGCGTCAGGCCGCGGCGGTGGATCCACGCTACAGCAGTGATGCCTTGTTCGCGGAGGCTGTGCAGGCGCACGCCACACGGGCCGACGCCGCGTTGGAAGCATGCGTGGCCCGCATCGAAGAGGATCGGCAGGCGCCGGAGCGCCATGTGGCCAACGCGCGCTCGCTCTTGGCCATGGCGCGCTTGCGCCGCGGAGATGTGCAGCGTGCCAAGGCTGATCTGGACGCACTGTTTGCGCGTGCAGAGGAACGCGGCGAGCCGTTGCGTATGGCTGCTGCCTTGACGAACTTGGCCACGCTGCGTCGCCGTAGTGGCGATGAGCGCAGCGCGGCCGAGGCGCTGGAACGTGCCGCCCGCTGCTATGAAGGTCAAAATCACTTGGCCGGGCAAGCCCAGGTGTTGACGTTGCTGGCGGGCACGCTGCGTGAGTGTGGCGAGCCGGCGCGTGCCTGTGAAATGGCGGGCCATGCGGTGCTGCTGCGCGAACGCTTGGGTGACGACGCCGGTGCGGTCACCAGTCGCAGCGTGGAAGCCTTGGCTTGGATCGAGACGGGTGTGGTCAGGCGCGCTTTGCAGGGCCTGTCGCGTTCTCTTGACGACCTGCGCACCGCGGGGCGCAGTGCCGACGCTGCCTTGCTGGCGGGGCGTTTGGAAGAACAACTGGCGCGTGTAGGCCGCGAGTTGTCAGCCGCCGAGCGTCAATCGCACAAGACCGAGTCGACCACCATGGATGCCGACCCCCGCGCACTGTTGGCGCGCGGTCGTGCGGCCTGGATGCGGGCGGATGTGGAGCGCGCAGAGGAGTTGCTCGCCCGCTCAGCCGACTTGGCCGGCAAGTTGCGGCAAGGAGGGGTGCAGGCGCAGGCACTGGCCACTCAGGAACTCTTGCGCGCTCATGAACAGCGGCGCCGACCTGTGTCCGATAAACTGGACAACAGCGAAGACTCGCGTGTGCATCTCTTGCTGACCGCGGAGCGCTTCGACCCGAACGCCGTGCGTGATATGGCCGAGGACCTGCTCCGTCGCGGTCGCAATGATCGCGCCGCACGCTTGTATGCCGCTCTGGCGGCGCGTGGCGACGCTCCGCGTTCCAAAGAGGACCGCACGCTGGCCCTCGACTTGGTGCGCAGTTGCTGTTCGGGTCTCTCGGAAGCCGAGTCGGCCGAGCTCCCGCGGCGTTTATTGGGTAGCCCCGATCCGGTGCCCGAAGACCTGCGGGCGCTCGAGCGCGTAGAAGTGCGCGGCGAGGAAAGCGAGCTCAAGCAGTTGCTCGCCATCAACCGTCGTTTGGTCGCGCAAGAGGACTTGCCGGCTTTGCTGGCTGCCATCGTCGAGAGTGCACTGGAAGTCACGGGCGCCGAGCGCGGCTTCTTGATTCTGGCCGAGGACGGCCGCTTTATCTTCGACACAGCGCGTGACAGCAAGCAGGGCGAGATTCAGTCGCCGGAGCACGAAGTCTCGACTTCGATTCTGCGCGAGACATTGCGCATGGGCACGATCCTGCGTTTGTCGAACGCAGGTCAGGATCCCACGCTGGGTTCTTCACCGTCGATCGTGGCCTTGGAGCTGCGTTCGATCTTGTGTGCGCCGTTCTTGGTGGATGCACGCACGAGTGGCGTCATCTACTTGGACCATCGTGTGCGCACGGGGGCCTTTGGTGATCGCGCGGAGTACTTGTTGGGCTTGTTGTCCGACCAAGCTGCTTTGGCGATTCGTCAAGTGAAGCGCCTATCGGAGTTGCGTGAGACCACGCGTCGTCTGCAACTCCAAGTGCAGAACACCGAACAAGACTTGCGCAGCACGGAAACGATGCTTGCCGAACTGCGTCAAGTGCAACCCACGCATGGATTGGTGGGACGTTCAGCAGTCATTCGTGATGTGCAGCGACTCATCGAACGTGCAGCACCGGCGACCTTGCCGGTGTTGATCGTGGGTGAGTCGGGTACTGGCAAGGAACTTGCCGCCCGCGCCATTCATGCGCGTTCCTTGCGCGCGGGTGGGCCGTTTGTGCGCGAAAGCTTGGCCTCCATCCCGTTGGCCTTGGTAGAGGCAGAGCTTTTCGGCTGGAAACGCGGTGCCTTTACCGGCGCGGACAACGATCGCGCCGGCCTGCTCGAGAGTTCCACCGGGGGCACGCTGTTCCTCGATGAGATCGGCGAACTGCCGCTCGATGTGCAAGCCAAGCTCTTGCGCGTGCTGGAAACAGGCGAGATTCGACGCTTGGGGGAGACGCGCGGGCGCAGTGTGTCGTTGCGTCTGGTGACGGCGACCAACCGCGATCTGGAACACGAAGTGCGCGTGGGGCGGTTCCGCGCGGACTTGTACTATCGCCTTGATGGCTTGCGCATCCGCATGCCGGGCTTGGCCGAACGCCCCGAAGATGTGCCCATGTTGGTGGAGCACTTCTTGCGCATGGAGACGTCGCGCTTGTCGCGCACCTGGACCCTGACACCAGAGGTGATGGCTGCGCTCGTGCGACGCGCTTGGCCTGGCAATGTGCGTGAATTGCGCAACGAAGTGGCACGCTTGTGCGCTTTGTCTGATGGCAGCATCAACGATCCGCAGCTGGTGCGCCCGCCTCAGGAACTGACTGCGCGCAAGGTCGAACCGGAGGGCGTGCCGCTGACTACGCTGGCCGAGATCGAACGCCTGGCCATTGCGAAAGCTCTCAGTGCGTGCAGTGGTGACAAGGGCCGTGCTGCCGACATCCTTGGCATCTCGCGCGCCAAGATCTACCAGCGTTTGAAAGAGTGGCGCGAAGCGGGCGTGCCGCTGCCCGAGGATGCGGGCTGAGCCGTGCGAGGATCAGCGCTTCTTGTTGTCGAAGAGCGATTCGACGCCCTGTAGCAGCTGCTTGCCGTTGTCGAGCAACTCTGGCACCAAGCCGGGTTCATCGAGCGCTTTGCGCAACGCCTTCAGATCGACGCCGAGGTCCTTCGTGATCTCCTTGGGCAACCAGTCCGTGCCTTGCGTGAGCGCAGCATCCAACACAGCGCGCAGCAGTGCCGACAGCAACGCGCCCGTGATCTCCGTCATGGATCCATCGCTCTTGAAGTCGCGCACTTCCACCAACGGCACAATGAGTTCCTTCTTGCCGGACACCCATGGCACGCCGTTGATCTCGACGGTCACATGCACGTCGCGGATGGCGATGAGCTTGGCGCGCAGTGCGCGTGTCGGACCGCTGTCCGCAGGTGCTTCAGGTGCGGGCTGTGCCTGCACGGCCCGCTGCAGGTTGGCCAGAATCTGATCCCAGTTGGAGCCACTGGCCGAGCGTTCCAGCGAGAGTTCGATACCGGATAGATCCAGCGTTTCGATCTCGATCGCATCGGAGAACACCGTCGAATCACGCAGCTTCAAACCACCTTCGCGCAAGGCGAAGAACGGTCGCTCCGACCAGCCCTGCGGATTGGCGATGCTGAAGCCGCCCAGACGCACAGTGCTCGCTGTCAGCGACACATCCGCTGTCTCCAGCTTGACAGGCACTCCGGCTGCCTCGGTGCCGCCATGCGACACGGCGGCCTCCACGATCGGATCGAGGAAGAACCACACGCAGCCCAAGGCTGCGACCACCAGCAACAGCACCGCGACCACCAAGCGTTTGATCAGCACCATGGCGCGCATGGTACCGATCTCGCTGGCGTAGAGCTCAGTTCACGAAGCGCACATGCAGGCCGTGCGTCAAGCCGTAGCGGAAGCTGGCCCCGTTGTCGCGGAAGAACGCTTGGTAGTTGCGCGCCTGTCCGCCCAAACCTGCGGTCGGAATGGTGATGGTCGCCGAGCCCGCGCTATCCAACTGCGCGCGCCCCACAACTTGCTGGGCAGCGCCCAAGTACAAGGTCCCGCCATTGAAGGGCACAGAGGCCGAGGTGGTGCTGGACTTGAGCACCACTTGCGAGCCAGGGATGGCAGCCTCCACGCGCAAGCCAAAGCCCGCGAGCGAAGCGCTGGGGGAACCAACTGCTACCAGGCGCGGCGTGGTCGCCAGCGAGGTGGTCTTGGACACGCCGTACTCAATGGACGGCAACGGCTGCTGGCCCGACAGAGTCACGCTGGCTTGGTCCAGCAAAGCCGGTGCGGAACGCCCATGCTGCACCCATTGGTTGTAGGCCACCGTACCCGTGTTGTTCGTGGTGTTGGTGTCACGCAGGAACTCGATGTACTCCTTGGTCGTCGTCTGGTGCCGCAGGGCGACTTCCACACGCACCGCTCCGGCCGGAATCGTGTACGCGGTCTCGTCCCAGTACTGCTCTTCGGCGTAAGCGGCGCTGACCGGCGCAGCCTGCACAGATTGGAAGCCCGTCGAGGTGTAGCCACGCGGCGGGATGCGGTTGTCCTTGAGCCACGTGTTCACGAGCACGAAGTTGAAGGACTTGCCCACCGGGCGACCGGTGGCGGCCGCTTGTTGCGCGTCGAGCCCGAGCTCGCCTTCGTAGATCTTGGTGCCGACCTTGTCGAGCACGGCGGTAGCGGGATCGTAGGCCCCGATCTCGCTAATCAAGTTGTTCTGCGCGTCGAACCACTTGACGTTCAACCAAGCGCGGCGGCCCTCGGTGTAGCCGGTCGGCAGCTTGTGTCCAGTTTGGTTGACAACACGCACACGGAACTCGTTGCCGTCGATCGAGGTGTGCAGGTCCGAGGCGCGATCATGCATCTCGGCCGTGCGCTGCAACGCCTTGGTCACCGAGCTATCCGTCAAGCCCGTTTCGCTGTCGGGCCACAAGGTGCGCACGGCGAGCAACACCCAGTTGTTGCTGCCGTTGAAGTTGTGCAACGGCAGGTCACTGCGCACCGGCGCACCAAAGACCGGCGCGCATCCTTGACCAGTGGTGTCCGGCATGTGGCAGTCCTGACACGACTGCACGGCGTACTTGTTGCCGCCAAAGCGGCCTTGCGGGTGCTGCGTATCGCGCGTGTCCACCGGCAGGCGCGCGTACTGCGACTGCGTCCACTCGCTATACGTGCGCTCGACCGGGAACTGGTCGAACTTGTTGTTGCTCGGCGCACGTTGGTTCAGAGCATTCAGTTGGTAGCTACCGTCAAGTTGCTTGGACAGAGTCGGGTTCGACAAGTCGTGGCAAGTCGCGCACATCAGCGACTCTTGGTGGTACGGGCTCTGACGCCAATCGTGGAAGAAGAAGTTCGGGCCCAGGTCAAACGGACCGCGGCGCACATCTTGAGGATCGATGACGAACTGGGCGTTGTTCGGCGTGACCGGCAGCTCCGGGGTGTACAGCAACACGCGGTCGTCGATGGCCGGATTTTCAGGCGCCGGGAAGGGGTCCACCATGCGGTGACACAAGTGACAGGTCACACCGTCATAATCGCCCAAGGTGTTATCCAAGGCGGTGCCATCGGGTGGCGTGCTGCGGCCGTCGAGCCATGCGCCCGGAGCATGACAGCGCAGGCAGTACTCGCCTGCCCCTGTGGCGTCTTGGTTGGCGATGGCGAGGGCGGCGTGGAAAATCGGGTCGCGAGCGGACTGCGCCTTCATGGAGGCCGACCAGCGCTCGTAGGGCTCCTGATCTGGGTCGTAGCCGCA
>JBILXQ010000054.1:0-9998 GCA_044378375.1 Planctomycetota bacterium | reverse complement strand
CATTGCCGACGTACAGCGTGCCTTCAAACTGGTCGACTGTGATCGGCTTCTGCTGTGCCGGCTTCTGAGGTGCCGGCTGCACGGGCGCAGGCGCCGCTTGCACCACGGGCGCAGGCGCCGGGGCCGGCCGCATGGTCGCGTCTTCACCGGGAGGCGGCACGACGGCAGCCGCACGCGGCATGATCGTGGGAGCATCCACAGGCGCGCGCACAGCGGTTGCTGCCTCCTTGCCAGCCGGAACCAATGTTCCCTCTTCAAGCTCTGACACGGCCACCGTGATCAGCGTCCGGCCGATCTGAAAGCTCACGCCAGCGCGCAACGGCCATACGGCATCACGGCCGAGTTTGTCGCCGCCCACCACGCGTGTGCCGTTCGAACTGCCCAAGTCTTGCAGCTGCAACCGACCATCCAGCAACACAAGCTGGGCATGGCGCGACGAGGCTGAGTCATCGTCCAGTACGCAACTATTGGAGCTTGCACGCCCGAAGCTCAAGCCCGCCACCGCCTCTACACGCCGGGCGGGCTTGCCGGATTCTTGGATGATCAATTCCATGGTCATGGCTCAGCGGCGCTCCGCATCCGAACTGGAGTCAGCGCTGGGCGCCGCGGTTCCCGGCCCACCCGCCTGAGGTTGCGACTGTTGAACAGCCGCACGCGGCTCGGGGCCCTTGTAGGTAACCACTTCATCGCCCGCGCGATTCAAGTAGAGGCGCCGCATCTCTGTCAAATTGAGTGGACGCCCACCCAAGCGGCCGAAGACAGCCACTTGATGACCCGATTCATCGACTGCACGATCGCGGTCAAGTCCGCGTGACAAGGCCAACGCTGGCGAAGCCGTCTTACGCGTCGCCAAGAGCTGCGGCTTGGGTTGCGGCGAGAAGCCGTAGGCGCTGCGTCCGCCGTCCTCGGGCGTCACCATCGAAGCCACGCGCAGGCCATTCACGCCGTCAGCCAGATAGGCATACAAACTGTCGTTCGTCATGCCGCATACGACCGCGTTGAGATCGGTGAGCGCACCGTCTGCATTCCAGAGCTGGTCCAGTGCGGGCCGCTCAGGGCGCTCGATGTCCACGATCGCCAGACCTTGCTTGCCCGCAGCCACATACGCCCAGGTCCGCGCCACATAGAGGCCGCGGGCGTCGGCCAGCTCCACGCGTGCCGACTCGACAGCCTTCATCTTCTCGGGCCAAGTCACATCGAGCACCGCCAGACCCCGCTCGTCCACGACGAACGCGTAGCGGAACTGGATGCTGATGGCGCGCGGCTGCTGCACAAACGGCGCCCCTACAACGGCGAGCACCTTGGGAGCGCACGGATCGGCAACATCCACGGCCACCACACCTGCATCACAGCAGATGTAGACGGTTGTGCCGGCGATGGCCAAGTTGCGTGCCCCACGCAACAAGCCGTTCGGATTGAAGGTCGTGCCGCGCTCGAGGAAGTTGTTCGACGGGTTGCCATCGTTGAGCGGCTCCACATCGACAAGGACCAGACCCTCCTCGCGATCCGCGACATAGGCGTAGCGATAGCTCTCATGCAGGTTCTGCATGCGCCCCGCATACTCGTAGCCTTGTTCCAAGTTCTCCGGGCGCCATGCGCGCGACATGCTGATCGAGTTGTTGATCGGCAAGACCACCGCTGCCGCCGCGGGCAAGTCCACATGCGTGTCCTGACCTAGCGGCGAGACCGGCGCAGTGACCACCTTCTCCGAGAAGCCCTTGTTGAAGATGTTGGCCACATCGTAGACACGGAACCCATCACTGCCGGCGGTGTAGAGGTACTCACCACGCAGCTGCAGGCTCGTGATCTGACCGCCGCCATGATGCTCGGCGGTTGCGAGCTGCCGTTCCGCGGCAACAAAGCTGGCGTGGGCTTCGGGGTACGACAACTGGTGCAAGCGCGAACCGATCACCGCCTGCGGCTCATCAGCTTCGGTGACACGCACGGCTTCAACGCCGTCCTTTTGTCCAACCCAAGCATGCATGCCGACGAAGTTCACGGCACCCGTACCAAGGAGATACGTCTGTGCCAGCCAGGCGTTGTTGTCACCCTCAGCTGACGGGTGACAGTCGACGCAGGTCTTCGTCTCGGTCGTGCGAACCGTGTGCGCAAAGTGCGTGTTGAAACATTGCGAGGACATGCCGTTGGCAGCGACAGGCATCTGTTGACCATAGGTCGTTTGACGCTGTCCGTCCTTCGACGAGAGCATGACCGCCGAGGACGAACGCACCGGGGCCATGCGGTTGCCCTTGATGTCACCCTGGATGCCGAGCATGAACACATCATCACGCGCCACCTGCGGGTTGTAGCTGGCGTGATTGCGCCGCGTACCGCCCTCGAAGTGCCGCACTTCGCTCTTCACATTGGCTTCTTGCGGCAAGTGACAACCGAAGCACGACGTCATCCACGAAGTGTGGCAGGTATGGCACTCCATCTTCTTGGGACCATGAGCCTCCTTGCACACGCCCGACTTCGCATCCGAAGCCTTCTTGTTGAACGAAGGATGCTGCGGATCGAGCGTGTCGGCAACCTGCTTCACCAACCACTCGACCTCGGGGTAGATCATCGAGCGTTGGTACAGGTCGCCATCGCGCTCCTCGAAACGCTTCTTGCCGTACGGAGTGCGCGCGGCCTCGGCCACGCCCTTGGAGGACGGACCACTGACCACCAAGGCGCCGGAGTTGGTGACCACCGCCTCTTTCTCGAAGTCGCCGTGGCAGTCCTGACAAGTAATCTGGACAGCCGCTTGGATCTCGGATCGCACGGTGCCATCGCCGTGGGCATCCTGACTGAAGTGGCAGTCCACGCAATGCATGCCGCGTTCGGCATGGATGTCCATCAGGTGCACCGGCTTGCCATCCTTCGGTGCGAAGGCGGTCTTCGGATCAGCGGGCACTTTGCCCAGCTCGGGCAAGACGCCTTCGAACTTGGTGGGATCGTCGTAGGGGACGATGTCTCCGTCCTTGTCCAAGAGGTTGCCCTTGCGGTCCGTCTTGAACACCGCGCGGAACACCCAACCGTGGCCGTGGTAGTCCGCGAACTGCGTGTGCTTGAGGTGCTTGTTCAGGTCCGAGACGTTCTCAAGGAACGCGCGATCGCCCCACAACCCACGCTGCGCAGCACCTTCCGGATTGCGATCCAAGCGCTCGTGGTACTCGTCATCCGAGAGTTGCTTGGTCTCCTTGGGCCACATGCGCTCGCCATCCGTCTCGTACGACCACATCTGGTAGCCGTAGAACGTGTTGACGAACGAGTTCGGCTGGTGCATGTGACACACCATGCACTGACTCGACGGGATGCCGTTGGTGAACTTGTGAGCGATGGGATGACCAGGCTCGTTCTTCGCGATGGTCGGATCGGGGTTGTCCTGCGCATCACCCTTGTGCCCGAACGCCGCGTAAATCCCCGAGTGAATCGGGTCGCGATCGTTGGCATACACCATGTGGCACGCGGTGCAACCGCTCGAGCGGTAATCACCCGGCTGATCATTCGTGCCCAAGAACGACAAGTGCGGATCGTTCAAGCGCGTCTTGTGCACATTCAACAGCGTCAAGTCGACGCGGTTCAATGTCCCCAGGCCGCGATCCGACAGGCGGTTGTTCGGACGGCCCGGATCTTCGAGCTTGTCAGGCAAACCTACCGCCGGCGTCGGCAGGCCATTCTGTCCCAGCGGCACCGTGCCCAAGCGGCTGCCCTCTTCGAAGACTCGAAAGAGGTTCGCGGGCTGCGTGACTTCGAAACGCGGCAACGGCAAGAGGAAGCGCGCCCATGAGTTGGTGCGCATCTCTTCATCCGTGGGGAAGCGCAGCTTGCCGTCCTCGCCACGAATCAAGTTGTTCACACGCTGCGGCAGACCCTCGCGGCTGTACGACTCACCAAACAGCGTGCGCTTGAACGGAACGATGCCGTTCGCATAGCCCGCCATGCCCCAGAACGGAGCTGCTGTGGTCATCGTCGACTTGGAGACCGCCAACACCTGATCAGCGTGACAGCCGCCGCAGGTCTCGTTGGCAATGCGCAAGTCACCAGGATTGACGAACTTGATCCACTCAGGGCTTTCGTCGTTCAAAAGCGTGTAGGTGCGCTCGGGATTGCGCGAACCCACCCAACGCTCGGGATGCCGAGGCTTGGGGTGCGCCTCTTCTTTGGTCGTCGCAGCAGGATCTCCGCCATGGCAATCCACGCAAGCCATGCGCAACGAACCGTGCGGATCACCCACACCTTGGTGGCACGCGATGCAGTTGGCATCCAACTTGTCGACGGCCGAGGCCGGCAGCGAGACCAAGGGCACTTCTTGCCCATCGAGTGCGCGCGTGGGCGCAGGCTGCTGCGCGTAGGGCGTCCACACTTGGTGCTCGACGCAGCCCAAGATCAACACGGACACACCGCACGCAGCGAGTGCCAAGGTCGACCAGTGCTTGCCACCTGTCAATCCACCCGAAGAGTTGCGCTCGGTCTGCATAGGTATTCGTACTCCGAGGAGATCAGTTAGGGAGGATCAGTAGGCGAGAGTGACGTTGACGAAGAGCGCGTGCACGACTTCGTCACTTTGATAGATGCGCGCGAAGCCATCACCCGGCAGCAACATCGACGCACCACCCGAGAGAATCAGGTGGTTGTTCAGCATCGGCCGGTACTGCGTGCCAGCGAAGAACTCCGTGCCGATCTCGCGTTCGACTTCGGGCAACTGCAGGTAGGTCTCCAACGAGGCCGTGTCGTCGAACATCAGATACGAACCACCGACCGCCGCGCGCCAACGCGGTGTCAGCTCCAGATCGAGCGCAGCACCCACCTGCAGCAGGCCCGGGTTGACGAAGTTCGACTTGCCTTGCGTTTGCGAGCTCTGCAGGTCCGGCAACGGACTGCCCGCATTCGTCAAGTTGACACCGAGCAAGCGCAAAGCCTGCCCGTTGAAGAACGACAACGAGCCCCCGGCAAAGTTGGGGGCATCAAAGATCGCGTCAAATCCTTCGGCATCACCATCGCGCGGATCAGGATCGCCCGAGGCAAACAGACCGAAGCCGCGGATGCGGTACCAGTCGATGTCGTACGAGACTTCAAGCGCCGCGAACTGGGCGTCGATGTCCACCTCCCGCGCTGCAATCGCGTTGTAGGAATCGCGACCTGTAGCCTGGTATAGCGCAGTGCTCACATTCCAACGACCAAAGTGGCCTTCACCCGCCACACCGTAGTACACGCTCTCAACGGTGTTCTCTTGCGCCACGCCAATGGGCGCGGGACTTACGAGCCCGCCGTTGTCGTCAAACTCGACACCACGATCGTCGTGGTTGTAGTGCACCGAAGCCGAGGAGGTGAAACCATCCACGGGCCAGTCTTGGCGGTACACATTGAACGCAAGCACTTCCTGCTCACGATCCTCAAAACGGTTGAGGCCGGAGTTCGTGTCCTTGTCGAGCATGTCGAAGAACACAAGGTTGTACTGCCAGCGGTTCGCGTCCCAGTTGCCGAACAAGCGCAAGCCAAGGTTGGCGTCATCGAAGATGAAGCCGCGGAAGTCGCTGCGGAACGCGAGAATGCCCGCCTCGATGGCAAGGAAGTCATAGCGGTTCGAAAGGTCCGCGAGGTGATACTCAATCAGCGCTTCCTGCAGCGCAATGTCCTCATCCACGCGCCGGTCACCGCGCGCTGGATCCGCAAACAAGACTCCATCCGATTCCACATTGACTTCGGTGCGCTGGAACACCGGCGTCAACTTGACGCGCCAATGCACAGGCTGAAAGGCCTGCGGTGCAGAGAACAGATCAAAGGAGATCGCGGCCTGCGTCAGCAGCGTGCTCTGCTGGCCGTTCCCGAAGAACTCAAAGCCACCGTCCCCTGTGCTGAGCGTGCCGGTCGGCACATTGCGGGTCTCGGCGAACTGGCGCAGCAAGCCCGACACATTCAGGAACAACTCCTGCGTGCCCAAGATCGGAAAGTCGCCCTTGAGCTTGTTCTGCCGGTACGAGTTCCACCAATCACCACCCGGCTCATTGATCTCATAACCGCGCAAGTCGAGACCATCCGGAGTGTAGCCCGGGGCATACCAGCGATCCGGGAACGGCTCGAAGTGCTGCAGCTCTTCGGCAATCGTTTCCTGAGTGGTCGTTGGCGCGGTAGACGCAGTGGTCGATTGAGCTGTGGCAAGCCCCACGAAGCCGAGCGTGACCGCTACGACACGGGGCCCAAACGGCCAATGCCGTGCACAAGAGCAAGTTGTAGGCACCGGGGGGGGTCTCCTGCACAGGATGGTAGTCGCCCGCACCACACGCGGCAAGCAATGCCAGCCCGCAACTTCTGTCCAATGTTCTTGACGCCACCTTGACGCAGTTGTGCGCCACGCCCAGTCCCTCTATCCTGTACGTGGACTGTCTTCCCCTCTCGCGTCCGCACGAAGGATCTCCCATGAGCTGCACGCACCGGCTGCCCCGACGGCCATTGCTGACTTGGCTTCACGACTGCAAGCAGTCAGGCGCCGTGCTCGGCGCCACGCTCGCGCTCGGTGCGGCTTTCCTGCCTGGCTGTGGCGGCGGAGAAGGCGGCTTGGAGCCGAATGTGGCCACCGTCACCTTTGCCCCCATGGCCCCGAGCGACGCACTCACGCTCGCAGAGGCGGATGACATCATTGAGAGCGCGGCCCTGGCCGTCGATGCGCCCAATGTGGCCATCGCAGTTGTCGACCGAGTCGGCAACATCCTGCGCGTCTGGAACCGCAATTCAGCCTCGTTGGCCGCGGATTACGACAATCGCATCGCCGTTTCGATCGCGCGCACCGGCGCGTTCCTGTCGCACAGTCAAGCGCCCTTGACAACGCGCACAACGCAGTTCATCAGCACTTTCCACTTCCCTGCCACCTTCGCGGCCGAAGCGACCCCGCAAGCCGAGCCGACGCTGCTGCCGCCCGTGCGCGCCACCGGTGGCGTCGCCAACACCGGCCAAGGCCCGCTGTGGCAGATCGATGCCTCGAACCGTGGCTCCTTGTTCGCGCCCTTCGCGCCCGGCAAGGCCCTGCCGCAGTTGCGCAATCCTGACGGCAGCATTCCGACCCCTGGGTTCACACCGCTGCCTGGCGGCATTCCGCTGTACAAGCGCACCGCCGCCTCGACCGCCAACCCCAGCGCCTTTGGCGTCGGCCGGCGCTTGGTGGGCGCCATCGGGGTTTGGATCACCGATCAACCCTTGGGCCAAGGCACTCCGGACCCGGAAGGCGCCGAGTTCGCTGCCCTTGCCGGAGCGCGCACCCTGCGCACAACTGTCGATGCGCCCTTCCCGCCGGAAACCTATGAGTTCGGCGCGGTTCCTCCGGAAGGGGCCGTGTACCTCGTCGGGGTACTGCTGCCGTTCAGCGGCACGCAGGATGTCTCGGGGCGCTTCGGCCCGGGCACCTACAACGCGGCGGACAATGTGCCCGGCGTCGGAGGTGCAAACGGCCAAGTGGATCCGGCCCAATTCCTCATCGCCAGCCGCAACAGCACCAGCCCGTTGGTAGCCAGTGGCGGCCTGAGCTTGGCCGAGGTGCAGGCATTGGTGGAGGAAACCGCCTTGGCGGCTTTGGACACGCATGCGGCCATTCGCTTGCCTGCGGCGTCCCCCACCGCCATGGTGATCGCCGTCACGGATGCAGCTGGTGCCATTTTAGCCCTCTTCCGCATGGAAGATGCCACCCTGTTCTCGGTCGACATCGCCATCACGAAGGGCCGCAATACCTTCTATTTCAGCAATCCTGCAGCAGTCGACGCGACCGGACCGCGCGCAGGCCTGCACCCCCTCGACGGCATTGTCCCGCCGGGCACGGCCGTGACCAATCGCACGCTCGGCTTCTTGACCCAGCCTTTCTATCCCCCGGGCATTGACGGCAATCCGCCGGGGCCGCTGTTTGACCTAGCGCTCGAGAACCGCGAGCAAGCCAACTTCAACCGCATGGGCTTCGCGCCGCCCGCGGCCAACCAGAGCGGTGTGATCCTGTTCCCCGGCAGCGCGCCGCTCTACAAGAACGGTGTGCTGGTTGGGGCCATCGGAGTGTCCGGCGATGGCGTCGAGCAGGATGACTTCGTGACCTTCACCGGCATTCGTCGGGCCGAGGCCCGGCTGGGCGGCGTTGAGTTCGAGCCGCCCGCCGCCATTCGCGCCGACAACTTCCAGTTCAACGGTGTACGGTTGCCCTACATGAAGTTCCCTCAGCACCCCGGCGGCTGAGGGCTGCCTCACGCATCGAGCTGGCAGTCGGAAGTCGGCTGCGCGCAGCAAGCCCAGATCCACCCCTCGGACTTCTCGTCGTCAGAGATGGCGCAGTGGTCCTCCATGGCAACCTTGCCGCTCTTGCACAGCACTTTGCACTCGCCGCAAGAACCGGAGCGGCACTGGTAGCCGATCTCGACGCCGTTGGCCTCGGCGAGATCCAGCAGCGGCGCATCCCCAGCGGTCTCCACGGTTTTGCCCGACTTGCTGAATAGCACTTTGAAGCCTGCGCGTGCGGGAGCCGGAGCCGGAACGGGCGCCGGCACAGCTGCCGCTGGTGCCACCGCCACGGGCGCGACCTCGATCTTCGGCACATCCCGCGGCTTCGCCTCGGTGCCGGGAGCCACGCGCACTTTGCCGAAGCTCTCCACATGCAAGTTCGCGATCGGGAAATCGATCTCGCGCAAGCACTTGGTGACGGCATCCATGAAGGGCTCGGGGCCGCACATGAAGATGTGCCGCTCGAACAGATCCGGCACCAACATCTTGAGCATGTGCGCATCCACGCGCCCGGTAAGTCCCGTCCACGCGTCCGCGCCCGTGCAGCGGCTCGTGCAAGTGATGCCCACGCGCACGCCGCTGTGGCGCGAAGAGATCCAGTTCAACTCGTTGCGGAAGATGATGTCACGCGGCGTTTTGGCCGACACAAACAGATAGGCGTCCACATCCGCTGCGGTATCGACCACCCAACGCAGCATCGACATGACCGGCGTGATGCCGCTGCCACCGCCGATGAACAAGACCTTGCGCGACGGGAAGTTGAAGCAAGAGAACTTGCCCGCCGGACCGCGAGCATTGAGCACATCGCCGAGCTTCACATTGTCACACAGCCAGTTCGACACAAGGCCGCCCGGCACACGCTTGACCGTGAGCTCCAGACAGTGCGGACGCGACGGACTCGAGGAGATCGAGTACGAGCGCGACACCTCCTTGCCACCGATCGGCAACTTGAGCGTCACGAATTGGCCGGGCTTGAACGAGAACAACAGCGGTGTCAAGCCAACTAGACGGAAGGTCTTGGTGTCATGCGTCTCTTCGATGATGTCGGCAACCCGCAGTTGCACCATACCTTCCTTCCAAATCGGGATGTCCTTGTGCTTGTCAACCAGATGCTCCAACAACGGGCTCGTGGCCGGCGGCGCCTCCACCGGCGCAGCAGCGGGCACAGGTGCGTTGCCGCGACGTGTCGCGCCTTCCACGGCAGCGTGCGTAACCAAGCGGAATTTCAAGCTGTAGGCGCCCAATGTCGCCATCGCATCCGGCTTGAGTTGCACAGGCTTGTCCAGATCAAGCTTGGCACCATCCAACCACGTTCCATTGGAACTCTTGTCGACCAAGAACCAGCGCTCGCCGTCCTTTTGCAGCACTGCATGCACACGCGACAAGGTCGGGTCTTCCAGCTGCAAGTTCGCACTCGCGCTACGACCGATAACCATGCCACCAACAAGCGGCGACTCCTTGACTGCCTGGCCGTCTCGATAGACAACAACCACATCTTGCATGGCATCCATGTGCCTCAGAGTACTTGTGAAGGCGAGAAGGGACAACGGCCGGCACGTTGTACGGCGCATAGCCTTCGATGGTGACCAGCTCCATCACGGCGCCGTCCGAACCGCCACCCGCCCCGCGCTTGATCGCGCGTTGGATGACATCGTTCGAGACCGATTGCTTGCGCGCCGCCTCGACGGCTACCTCCAGTCGCGGGTTGTGCGCCGGATCGGGCATGCCCGATTTCGCAGCAACGGTGATTTCCCGCACCAGCT
>JBILXQ010000434.1:0-2871 GCA_044378375.1 Planctomycetota bacterium | reverse complement strand
GACGCTCTTCCGATCTATCAGCCTTCTTTGGGAGCCTCTGCAGGCTTCGTTTCGGCCGCTTCGCCCTGACCTTGGGCCGGCGAGGAGGCACCTTGCACGCCGGTCTTCTCGCCGATGAGCGCATCCAGCTCATCCTTCAAGCGCGTGCGACGACGCTCGAGCTCCTGGCGCAGCAAGATCTCGGTGTCTTCCGAGCTGTGCACGATCGTCGGCGTGATGAAGACCATCAAGCTGCGGCGATCACGGTTCTTGGCTTCATGCGAGAACAGCTCGCCGAGCACAGGAATGTCGCCTAGGAACGGCACCTTCGAGTTCGTTTCGATGTCGGAGTCCGTGGTCAAGCCACCGATGACGGCGGTCTGCCCGTTCTCCAACATCATCGTGGTCACGATGGTGCTGGAACGCGTGCGCGGCAAAGCGATGGAGCCTTCCGAACCGCCCGAGCCCACGGTGAATACATCGAACCCCGGAGGCGCGAGCGACGAGTTGCCCGTGCCGGAGAGACTGGTCTCCTTCGGGATGACTTCCATCACGATCTTCTTCGTGCCGGGAATCACATTCGGACGGATGAGCAACTGGAAGCCCACTTCGACGGGAGAGGAACTCGCCTCAGCCACCGACAACTGCAGACCACCGGCTTGGCCTTGCTCGCTCTTCGCTTCGGCGTAGCGCACGGTTTCGCCCACGAAGATCGTGGCCTCGGAGCCATCAAGCGCGATGATCTTCGGCGCTTGGATGACTTCCGTCTTGGTGTCACGCTGCAACAAGCGCAGCGTGGCCTGCACCTGCGTGAAGGAGAGTGCACCGAAGACAGTGTCCGGTGTGACCGTGTTGCCGAAGTTCAACGCCGGGTCGGCGAACGGGCCGCCAGCCGGGTTCGGGATCATCCAATCATCCCAACCGCCCGAGCCTTCGCTGAACGGGAAGGTGATCGGGATCTGGCCACCGGTCATCGTGACTTGCGGGCCATTGTCGCCGTAGTCCACACCCAGGTTCAGCACATCGCTGTTGGAGGTGGCCACGAACTTGACGTCGCAGAACACTTGCACCGGCTCGACATCCAGACGCGCGATCATGTCGCGGATCTGCTCATGCACCTGTGCGGTGTCGCGCACGATGATGACGTTCTGTGTCTCGATGTAGTCGAGATCGCCGTTCTTCGTCAGCGCCTTGCCCAAGGCCTGCAGCACGGAGAAGCTCTTGGCCACATCCGTTTGCTGTGCGCCCTTGTTCTGGCTCTTCTCGACGAAGTCCGACTTGATGACGGGCTTGTAGACGCTCTTCGGACGCAAGTAGCGCAACTGGTAGGTGCGCGTGTCCATCTGGTCCTGCAGCGTTTGCGGATCGACCACCCGCAACACGCCGTAGCGCTCTTCGACGACCACATAGCCCAACGTCTTCGCTGTGACTTCCAACGCTTCGCGCCAGGGCACGTTGTTGAAGCGCACGGAGACCGTGCCTTCCACTTCCTTGCCCACCACGACGTTGGCGTTGGCAGCTTTGGCGATGACATCGATCACAGCACGAATGTCTTCGTTGTTGCTGATGAAGCCGACCTTGTACGGACGGGTCACCGCCAAGACACCGCCAGCGCGTTCTTCTACGATGCCGCCGACCTTCTCCGCGACCAGCTCGAGCGCATCGCGCCAACCGATATCGGTCAGCTGGATGGACAGTCGGACAGCAGCAAGCGGCTCGCCGCCCTGCGCGTCCAGAACGATGATGTTGGCGCCGGAGCGATCACGCAGGAAGGACACCACGTCCTCGACTGTGCGATCCGCGATGCGCAGATCGACCCGCGCATCCAAGCTTGGAGCTTGGCCGGAGGCGACTGCGGAGAAGAGCGCCAGCGCGAGCGCTGGTGCTGCGAACAGTTTCATGTGCTTCACTCGTAACTCCCTTTATGCGGGCCCTCGCCCGCCGCTTCCCTCGTTCATTCCCCTCGCGACCCCCCTCAGAGTCGGCGAGCGAGAACCACACCCCTAAAGACGAACTCCACTTCCTCGCGCGTGATTCCATGCACGACGAGTTCGTCCCCAACCGCGTCTCCAACGGAGACCGAACGGCCGTTGATCGTGGCCACAGGATCGTGACCATCAATGATCACTACTGCGCCGATGCGCAGCGAGAGCTTGTCGAAGTCGACGACTGCGCGTGCTTCGTAGATGAGGTCCTGCAGACGCTGGACCAACACCCCGCGCACGGGATCGGCCGCGAGCGGCTCGACCTTGTCATCGACTGCTTCCCAGGCTTCCATCGCTGCTTGCCAGCGTCCGACGGCGACATGGCCTTCGATTTCGCTGACGAGAGTCTTCAACTGGGCTTCGCTGGGGCCGCGACCGGCCACATCCGGCGAAAGTTCGGCACGCACAGCGTTGACCACATCGACAACCTCGAGCTGCAGACGACGCTGCGCCGGGACATAGACGATGGAACCCTCGGCTTGCAGCGTGCGCACATCCGCTTCGAGCTGGCCGACCAGCGTTTCGAGCTCGGTGCGTGCCGTCATCTCGGCGATGACATGCTCCGAACCGCGCCACACACGCGCCGCATTCGCCATGGCAACCGCGCGCGCGATGAGCTCGCCGACCTTCTCGGTCTGGACTTGCACCGAAAGTCCCGATTCAGCCTCGGGCTGCACAGGTGTGCGCGGATCCACGAAGGGGTCGCGACGACCGCGCGCACCACGCCACGAGTAGCTCGCGACCGTGATCTGCTCTTTGCGGCGCTCGATCTCGCCCACGAGCAGCTCGCGCTTGCCTTCGAGGCCCTCGATCTTGACAGGCTTGGCGTCCTTCTTCGGTTCGTAGACATAGGTCTCGACATCGACCGTGACTTGATGGCCGGCCACGCCGTCCTTCTCCAGTTCGG
>JBILXQ010000433.1:0-2879 GCA_044378375.1 Planctomycetota bacterium | reverse complement strand
CGACAACTTGCATTGGCGTGCACCGTGGCCTGTGGATCGGCCGAGCCAAGTTGAGCGCGCGCTCAGCCACAGCCGCACCTACTTGGTGTGGCGGCGCTACTTCACGGACTATGTCGCCGAGCGCACGGACTTGGGCTTCTATGCCATCGCCAACTATGACCCGCTGGGAGCGGATCCGTATGTGCACTACCCGGGCACGATTCCGGACCTAGGCTTTGAGAACTATCGACGCAATCTGCGTCAACTTGTGGCGCTCTGCCGTGCGCGTGGCGCCAATGTGCTAGTCGCCACGCAAGCGTTGCCGCGCTGGCACTTGGAGCAAGCGCCCAGCTACCGCGAGCAAGTGGATGCATTCGAGCGCATTAAGGCAGTCCAGCGTGAAGTCTGCACCGAGCTGGCCGTCCCCATCTGTGACAATGCCCTCGTTGTGGAAGCGCGGCTGGACGAAGAACTGCAAGCAGAGGTTGCACGGCGCACAGCCCTTGAGCCGCAGAAAGACGCGCAGCAAGTGCTGGCCGAAGCGAAGGCACATGTGCGCGTGCACGGGCTCTACAAGTGGGAAGTGCATCCCAATGACTCGGGCTCTGACTTGATTGCCAGCACCATTGCCGATTGCTTGCTGAACTCAGGGTTGCTCGCGCCTCGCTAGCGCCAAGCTTCCAGATCGGCCAACATCTGCAACCACAACGGCGTGCGCGGATCGTCGGCTGGATACAGTTCCACTCGTTCCGTCGGATCGGCGGCCAAATCGAACAGCAGCGTAGAGCGTAATCCGGTGCGTGAAACCACACGCACCAGTTTGCGATCGCCTTCGACCACGCAGGCTCGGCGCTCGTCCACGCGTTCACACACATAGCGCTGCGGCAGGGAAGCCACGGCGGCACCTTCAAGTAGGGCTGCGGAAACATTGCGCCCATCAAAGCTGTGCCCCTGAGCAGGAACCCGCGCGAGAGCGCACAGCGTAGGCGTCAAGTCCAAGTACGAGAGGTCCAGCGCCCGTTCACCGGCTGTCACGCGCGCCGGCCAACGCACGGCACAATGCGTGCGCACTCCCCCTTCGTACGCTGTAAATTTTCCTTCACGCAAGGGCCCGTTGTCTGCGCTGTACTCGCGGTCACCACCATTGTCGGAGACAAAGACCACGATCGTGTCGCGCGCCACCTGTTGCTGCTCGAGCTCATCCAGAAGGGCTCCCACCTGCGCATCCAATGCCTCCACCATCGCGCGCATCGCATCGCGATTGAGGTCCGGTGACTGCGGATCCAACTGCACTCCAGGCGGCGCATGCAGCGGCGTGTGAGGCAAGGTCGATGCGAACCACAGAAAGAACGGCTTGTTCGGATCGCGCTCGCGCAAGGCCCGCCGCGCCTCTTCCACCATCATCTGTGGTGCATACCCCAGCTGCTCGACCTGCGCCTCGTCGCGCCACCAATCAGGCTCGGCACCACGGCGCCGGGTCTGAGGATCGATCCAGCCGCCCAACACGCCTCGAAAGCACTCGAAACCTTGGGCTAGAGGCCGAGACTCCGCGCGCTCGTGACCCAAATGCCACTTGCCCACCAGAGTCGTGCTCCAACCTGCAGCCTGCAGATGCTCGGCTAGGGTCGTGGCCGACGCACGCAGACCACCACCATCGCGAGCGGACAAGTTCTTCCACAGCCCGAGCTTGCCGGGATCGACGCCCGTCAAAAGCCCTGCACGCGCCGGGGTGCAGCACGGAGCCGTCCGGTAGGTCCTCGGCCGCGCCGACTCGGCGAACAAGGCATCCAGGCGCGGAGTGCGTGGGGCATCGCTACGCCCTGAGCTAGCAGCCCCTAAGCCCACATCAGCGAAGCCCAAATCATCGGCCACAATAACCAAGATGTTGGGCCCGACCGGGGCAGGCTGATCTGCACCACCGCACGCGCTGGGTGCGATGGCGCACAGCGCGTACAACACCACACTGCAAAGGACCGTCGTTAGGTGGTGGCGCATCTGATGCCTCGCCTAGGCATACTACTTGCACCTACAGTCCGATGCAGCACCGCACCCCAGTCCTTGTTCTGATCACGGCACTCCTCTGCTTGGTGGGCTGCTCGCCATCCGGCCCGACGCCTGCACCGGAAGGGTTGGTGATCACCAACCCGACCGCGGAGCGCCCCTACTTTCATGAGTTCGGGAATCTGCCCTATGGCGCGCTGCCGCGGCATACCTTCCGCGTCGCCAACCGTGAAGGACGCCCGGTCACGATTCAGGACATCCAAAGCGTGTGCTGGTGCACCCAGCCCAGCGCCGTCGTGGTCGCTGCCGACGGTACACGCAGTGCGCCCTCGCGCGATGGCAAGGGACTTGTGTTACCGGTCGATGGTCAACTGGAGTTGACAGTCACCATCGACACCAAGCTGGTCGAGAAGATGAACATCGACAAGCTGGCCTTGGTGCGCCTGCGCAGCGATTCGACCTTGACGCCGTACATCAGCTTCGAGTTGCACTTGGTGGTCAAGCGTCCGTTCCGCAGTGTGCCGGCGGAGCTTGACCTCGGTCGCATCGGCCACAGCAGCGGCAAGTCTGGTCGTGTGGATTGCAGCGTCGAGGTCAAAGGCGATCCATCGCGCTTGATCAAGATTGAGCGGGTCGAAGGCCCCTTCGAAGCGTCCATGCAAGAGACCACCATCGCGGGTGAAACCGTGTGGATCGTGTCGGCGACGGCACCGGCTGGTTTGCCGCGTGGTCCTATTCGCGGCAAGGTCGTGCTGGCCGCAACCGCGCCACATGGTCATGACCAGCCGGCTCCGTGGGAAGTACCTGTCGTCGGAACTGTGGTCGACGATGTGGTGGCGTTGCCACCCGTCTTGAACTTTGGCCTCACCGCCCAAGGCAGCGCGACCACCATCGTGACC
>JBILXQ010000053.1:0-10046 GCA_044378375.1 Planctomycetota bacterium | reverse complement strand
CGGCTGACACCAAGATCCGCTTGTGTGTGTGGGAAGACCCGAACAACGATCTCTTGCCGCAGGATGCACACCTCGTCGCGCAAGTCAGCGGCGTAGTGCCAAGCGTTCCGGTCACTACGTGGGTCAACTACGATTTCGAAGTACCCGCTCGCGTGCAGGGCGCCTTCTTTCTGGGTGCACAACTTGAAACGAGTGGCGCTTGGCCCGTGCTTGCGTTGCTGGACACCGATGCACCGCACATTGGACGCGCCTGGTTTGCGGCGGCAACAGCCACACACTTTGATCCCGAGTGCTTGGGTGACTATGGACCTGCAACCATCGAGACTCTAGGTGCTGACTTCCGCGGCGTGTTCCTGCTGCGCGGTCTGTCGTATGGCGTCAGTCAAGCACACCAGCGGCCGCTGTTTCGCGTGCCGTTGGTGGCGGAGACACACCTAGGCTCTTCGTCGAGACTCTCGGCGTGCACGACTAAGCGTCGGGGCTGACAAGGTGCGTCCGATGACGCATGTGCCAGAGTCCAATTCCTACAACTAGCCCGATGACGAAGCCGTACGGCAAGCCTACTGCAATCACGCCCACGACCAGCGTGATCGGGAACTGAGTTCGATCATTCGACACATCACGCACCAGCCAGACGAGCGCCAGCGCCTCAAAGAGAAGCACAACGCCCAGCATTGGCAGCGGGAAAACGAGTGCCACCTGATCGAACGCACCTCCGAAGAAGAGACCAAGGAGCAACAACAAGCTGCCATAGACCAGGACCGAACCACCGCTGCGTCCTCCGAAGGCGAAGTGCCCTGCGAGTCCTCCAGATCCATGGCAGGCAGGCACGCCACCGAACCAAGGCGCAACCAAGTTCATGAGGCCGTAGGTGCAGCCTAGACGGCGCAGCGACAAGGGACGCTCGGGGAACAGATCATGAGCGAGCTTCTGCGTAGCCAACACCGAGTTGGCAAGGGAAAGAGGCAACTGAGGAAGCGCGAGTACCACCAGACCTGACAGTACGGCCTCCATCGAAACGCTCTGAAACTGCGGTAGACGGAACTCAACTACAGTCGCTAGGTGACGGAGATCCAGCTTCCATACGAACGCGTACGCCAGACCTACTGCGAAGACCAGCAAAGCGGCAGGCAAGCGCCGGCTCGCCAGCAGAAAGATCGTGATCAAGAACGCCAGCGCAGCCAGCCCATAACCGCGTGCCCCATCCGCTTGGACGAACTTCGTCAGGGCAACACCAGCGAGTTGCAAACCAAGCCCGAACTGCACTCCACGCACAACGCAATGCGGAACCCAACGCGCAAGCCGATCCAACGCTCCACTGAGAGCAAGGACAAGCATGATCAGTCCAATCGCCAACCCGCCACCGTACAGCTGCTCGGCTGTTGCCTGCTGGGCGATGACGAGGGCCGCCATAGCTTTCAACGGCTGCACAGGCATCGGCATGCGATACAGGAGTCCACTCGCGATTTGGAGCACACCAAAGACAACAAGCACACTCGTACCGTCCAAGCCAGCGGCCAAGCACATCCCCACCAAGAGCGGAATGTCCGTGCCTGCATCGCCAAAAGCACCGGCGACTTCGCGGCGGTTGAACCAAGCGCTATTGGTCATCGGCACTTAGCCTTTGCCGACGATCACTTCGGTCGCCTTGACAATCGCGATGGCTCGCGTGCCTACAAGCAAGCCCAAACGATCGACGGAATCCGTGGTGATCACGGCCCCCATGCGCAGCTTGGGCGCGATCTCGATCACAACTTTGCTCATGACATCGCCGCGAGCAATCTCGAGGACTTTTCCTGCATAGCGATTCGTGGCGCTCAAGGTGCCCAGATCGAGCTCGGGCGTTGTGCGTGTCAGGGAGAGGGCCTCGGCGAGGAAGCGCATGGGGTCGAACTTCGTGCGGCCGTCGTTGGGAGCGCGAAGCCCGTGTTCTGCCGCGGTGCTGAGTGCACGCAACACGCCACGCTGATGGTCGTTGGGCTCGAGAACTTTGCGTTCCCACTTACTGACCGTCATCGTGTGTACGCCCAACAAGCGTGCGAAGTCCGCTTGGCTTAGGCCTAGGCGCGTGCGGAGTTGACGGACGGGCTGCATAAGCTTCAGCTTACCTAACTAAGCCAATGCAGCAACAAGACGAGGTTCATGCTGCCTTTGCAGTCATAACCAAAACTAGGGCTATGGAGTCCTTTGTGCATGTAGCCCCTGAGGCCGTTCCTGCTTCTCTGTGTGGTGAGCTGATCGCGCGCTTTGAAGCTCATCCTGAGGTTAGCCCTGGCCTTGCCGGAGGTCGGCTCGACCCGCGCATCAAGTCCAGTCGAGACTTGGGCGTCCTAGGCCGGCCAGAGTTCGCGGACTTAGTGGAGCCTGTGGTGCAAGCCACTCGCAGGGAGCTGCTGCGCTATGTCCGACGCTATCCGTTTGTCGTGCTTGCAGGCAGCTCCTTTGCCACACACGACGCGCGCACGGGGACGTCGATCGCCCTCACACCGGAACTACTGCGAGAGCTGCCCGACAGCGCCTTGATGGGCTTACTGCAACAGGTCTTTCGCTTGGGAGATCTGAACCTTCAGCACTACGCACGACATAGCGGAGGCTACTTCGCATGGCATGCAGAGGTTTCGCCGGGCGATCCCACAAGCGAGCCACTTCATCGCGTGCTGCCGTTCATGATCTACCTCAACGATGTAGCCGAGGGCGGCGAGACCGAGTGGTACTACCAAGACCTGAGCATCCAGCCGCGCGCAGGTACTCTTGTGATGTGGCCCGCCTACTTCACGCACACGCATCGCGGGCGCACACCGCGCTCAGGCGACAAGTACATCTTGACTAGTTGGATCCTCTTCCAACGCGCGCGTCCTTAGCACGACGGGTGAGCATTGGTGCGCCCGGGCAGGTTCGAACTGCCGACCTGCGGTTTAGGAAACCGCCGCTCTATCCAACTGAGCTACGGGCGCGTGTGGGTCCCACATCTTAGCCGGAACAATGTTCAAGCCGAGCAGGCTTGTCGGCCGACACCGATGTGTAGCATCATCTCCCACCGTGCTGTCCCCTTCTACATGCGCACCGAAGTACTCGCGCTCCGTGCGTCCTGCGGGGTGGATCTGGTCTTTGGTGTTGTGGGTGGTTGTGGCTCTCAGCCTGCGCGGAACGACAGCCGTACTGCACAGTCATGAGGGAGAGGCTGCACACTTGCATGTGCTGCTCGGGGCTGTTGGTGAGCACCATGACCACCATCATGAGCACGAGCATGAGCCTCAAAGCTTCTGTGCGGCGCCATGCGGTGATGACCAACTAGAGTTCAGCCTTCCGCAGTTTGAGGCCACACGCCTCGCAGCAACGGTGCGCTTGGCTGTGCCCGTGATGGTGAGCACACGACACAGCACTTGGATGCGTGCGGAGAGTGAGGCTGCAGGCACTTCAGCCCGCCACATGTGGAAGCCTCTCGTCGATGCGCCACCACGACATTTGCAAGGGGGCGTAGCGGCGCTCCTAGTCAGCAGCAAAGCTTTGCTCATCTGAGCGACAACCGACGTCCGTTTTGCCGGTGTCGTGTCCTGTTTACTTGTCGATCGCTTGAGGGAGTCTGTATGCCCGCGTCTACGCTGCTGAAATCTGTGGTGGTATCGAGCGCTCCTGCTCTTGGTGCGTTGCTTCTGTGCTGGGCTAGCCAAGCATGCTCGCCACACACAGATCACGAGGAGGCGCACACCCACGCGGACGAACCCGAAGAGGAACCCCGCCGCAAGGTCACGGCCTATGGAGCCAATGCGCTGGTCTTTATTGAACATCCGCACTTGGTGCGCGGCGAACTAGCGGAGTACTGGGTGCATGTCACCGTACTCGACAGCGGTGCACCGCTTACACAAGGCACCCTCACGCTGCGCGTGGGCGACGAAAGCTTCGTCAACTCGCAACCCAAACGCGATGGCTTGTACATCGTGCAAGGCAGCGTGACACGCTCCGGTTGGCCACAGGCGACACTCGAGATCGCAGGCCCACAACTGACAACCAGTGTGGCATTGGGTGAATGGTCCGTGCATGCCGACCGGGCCTCTGCGCGCGCGCAGGCTCTCGCTGAGGCAGCTTCCGCTCCGAGCGATGGGGTCAGCGTCTCGCTGGAAACGCAGTGGAGTGTGCGCATGACCACAGCAGAAGCTGCACTGCGTCCTGTACATGAACGCATCGTGGTTGCCGGAGTTTTGGAGCCAGCAGTTGGGGCGAAGGCCCAGGCGACCGCTGCGATTGACGGCGCGCTGCTGCCGTTGGAAGGCGGCTTCCCCGTGCGTGGACAAACTGTACAAGCTGGCGACATCTTGGCGTGGGTGGAGACGCCGCTATCGCCTTCCGAGCGCGCGCAGCAGCAAGCACTGGAGCTAGAGCTGGACCTCCAAACACTGGCGGTCACCCGCGAGAGAACTCAGGCGACTGCGCGCTTGCGCTATGCCGAAGACGAGCTCAATCGCGCGCGTGCCTTGCGAGAGCGTGGTTTGGCGACGCAACAACGCTTGGATGCTGCGCAGCAGGAAGTGGCGCTCGCACACAGCGCACAACAGACCGCTGAAGCGTCTCACAAAGCACTGGAAGCATTACTCAACGACCGCAAAGCTCGTGATCCACGCGGGGTCGGCACCACTAGCAGCGGAAATGCGCGCCAGCCTGTCCGCGCCCCTATCACAGGCATTGTGGACGAGGTGTCCATGGCCGCCGGCACAACGGTGAGCGCTGGCACCGCACTGTGCACAATCGTCAATCCCAAGCAACTGCAGGTACGCGCAGCCGTCCCGGAGCATCACTTGGCGCGGCTAGCGCACGCTCAACGCACGCGCGTGACCCTTGTAGCCGAACCCAACATGGAGTTGTGGTTGGATGCCAAGCAATGGTCGCAACCTACGCAGCTTGAGGCGCAAACAGGAGCCTTGGCTTGGTGGACAGCCATTACACCGCCCTCCGAAGCATGGCGTGCAGGCATGAGTGTGCGTGTGGAGATTGAGCACGGCACCGAGGCAGCGCAGCTTGCAATTCCGGCTGAGGCGATCGTGCAAGACCAAGGCGTGCCCACGGTGTGGGTCATGCGTTCGGGTGAAGAGTTCGAGCGCCGCATCGTCACGGTCGGTGCTAGCAATCGCGATTGGGTGCACATTCGTGCTGGGATTCAGGCTGGCGAGCGCGTAGCTGTCCGCGGTGCCAACCTTGTCCGCCTAGCAGCATTGCAGCCGGACGGCTTCGGCCACGGTCACGCGCACTGAGTGCCGCCATGGTCGACTTCCTCATTCGTTGGTCGCTCGCGCATCGCGCGGCGGTGCTGCTCCTCGCTGTGTGCTTGGCGGTAGGAGGTACTTGGCTTGCCTCTCGCATGCCGGTGGATGTGCTACCTGACTTGACCGCACCGACAGTTACGGTGATGGTCGAAGCCCGCGACCTCTCCGCGGAAGCGATGGAGCGTCAAGTTGTCTTGCCGCTTGAGGCAGCCGTCAACGGAGCACCTGGAGTGCGCCGCGTGCGCTCGGCCGCCACGGTCGGCTTGGCAGTGGTCTGGGTCGAGTTCGACTGGGACACAGATGTCAATCAGGCACGCTTGGCTGTAGCTGAACGCTTGCCCGCAGTAGCAGATAAGCTGCCTGCCCAAGCTCAAGTGCCCAAGCTCGCGCCTGTTTCGTCGATCATGGGCGAGATTCTCTTCCTCGCTCTTGTGTCCGATACACATGACGAGTTGGCCTTGCGTACCACCGCCGACACGCAAGTGCGCAGACGCTTGCTTGCGGTTCCGGGTGTTTCACAAGTCACGATCCTTGGCGGCCAGGTCAAGCAGTACCGCATCGACCTTGATCCTCTGCAGTTGCAACGCTTCGGACTGGATGCCGAAGCAGTCGCGGACGCCGTTCTAGCCAGCAACGAGATTGCTGCTGGAGGAGTCTTGGTGCGTGGACCCCAAGAGGTAGTCGTCGAAGGACATGGTGCAGCGCAGAGCCTTCAAGATCTCGAACAGTCCGTAGTCGCACGCGTAGGCCTGCGTTCGATCGTGGTGAGCGACCTAGGCACTGTCAGCATTGGCGGTGCACCACGACGAGGGATCGCTGCAGCCACAAGTCGTACGGCAGACGGCGCAGCACAAGTACGACCATCCGTGATGGTGGCTGTGCAACGCCAGCCGAATGCGAACACGCTGGCGCTTACGCGTGAGCTAGACCGGACGCTCGATGACTTGCAACAGGCGATCCCCCAAGGCATGCGCATCGAACGAGGCGCTTTCCGCCAAGCCACCTTCATCGAGACTGCCGTCGAGAACACTCTCATTGCCCTGATTGAAGGCGCACTGATGGTGGTCTTAGTCGTGCTCGTGTTCCTTGCTAGTGTGCGGGCTAGCCTCGTCACTCTTGTGGTGTTGCCGCTATCGCTGATCACGGCCCTGGTGGTCTTGCACTTAGTGGGCGACGGCATCAACACCATGACGCTGGGTGGTTTGGCCATCGCCATCGGTGCGTTGGTGGATGATGCCATCATCGATGTAGAGAACACGGTGCGCCGGCTCAGGGAACGAGCACTTCTCCCGCACGACAGTCGACCTTCGTTACTGACCACGGTGTACCAAGCCAGCATCGAAGTACGGCCCTCCATCGTGATGGCGACGCTCATCATCGTGCTGGTGTTCACGCCCATCTTCTTCCTAGACGGGGTCGAAGGACGCTTGCTGCAGCCGCTGGGCTTGGCGTTCAGCATCGCACTGGGTGCGTCACTGCTAGTGGCGCTCACATTGACACCTGCTTTGTGTGCCATGACCTTGCCCACATCGCGCACAGTGCGCTCGACGCACGAACCTCGCGTCGTCAGTGCATTGAAGCGTTGGTACGCGGGTCCTTTGGATGTATGCATGCGCTTCCCTAAGGCTCTGTCGCTGGCGGGCATCGCGCTGCTTGTAGTAGCGGTCATGGGCTTCACGCGGCTCGGCACCGGCTTCTTGCCCGAGTTCCAAGAGGGAGCCCTCGTCATCTCCGTAGTCACGGAACCCGGAACATCGTTGGAGGCCAGCAACGAGCTAGCTGGTTTGGTGGATCGCAAACTGGCCAACCATCCAGAAGTTGTCGCGGCCGTACGACGCACCGGTCGCGCCGAAGATGACGAGCACATCCAAGGTTCCGAAGCGAGTGAAATCGATTTGACACTCGACATGGAGGCTCCACGCAGCCGCGGGCTTGCCACGCGCATGCGCGACGAGTTACTCGCTGCGCTGCGCGAGGACCTCGCACAGATTCCTGGCATCCAAGTGACCATCGGGCAACCGATCGGACACCGCATTGACCACATGCTGTCGGGCTCACGCTCCAGCATTGCGATCAAGGTGCAGGGGCAAGACTTTGCTCAACTGCGGACAACAGCCAAGGCCATCGAAGCGGCCATTGCTGATGTACCTGGTGTGGTGGACTTAAATGTGGAGCAACAGGCTCTAGTTCCCGCCTTGCGTGTAGATCTCGACCGTGAGGCGCTGGCCTTGCACGGGGTGCGTGTCCAAACCGCAGCCAATGCGCTGCGCGCGGCGACTACAGGTCTAGATGCTGGCGAAGTAATCGAAGGCCCAGATCGTCGTCGCATTGTGGTGCGCACCGCGCCTGCGAGCACGACGCTACAAGAAGACAAGCTCCGCGATGCGTGGGTGCGCAACGAAGCAGGAACGCTAGTTCCTCTGGGAGCGCTCGTGCAGATGGTTGAGGACCGCACGCCCAACTACATCGCGCGCGAAGACTTGGAGCGCAAGCTGGTCGTAAGCTGCAATGTGGCCCAGCGCGACCTTGGCAGTGTGGTGCACGATATCCAAGCCTCTGTCGCCAAAGAAGTGCCACTACCCAATGGAGTGCGTGTGGACTACGGAGGGCAGTTTGCGAGCGCGCAAGCGACCACCGAACGCTTGTACGCGCTGGGTGTGGTGATCATTGTCGCTATCGCAGGCTTGCTACGGCAACTGTTTGGCTCTTGGCGCGATGCGCTGCTGGTGATGGTCAACTTGCCACTCGCCTTGGTTGGTGGTGTAGCTGGCGTCTACCTCGCTGGCGGCGTGTTGAGCGTTGCTGCGTTGATTGGCTTCATCACCGTGTTTGGAGTGGCGGCACGCAACGGAATCATGGTTGTGTCGCACATCCACCATCTCCAAACGGTCGAAGGTCTAACGGACTTTCCTGCTACGGTGCGGCGCGCAGCGCTCGAACGCCTGGCGCCGGTGGTCATGACCGCGCTTGCGGCAGGACTTGCGCTTGTGCCGTTGGCCTTGCGAGGCGACGAGCCTGGCAACGAGATTCTCGCGCCCATGGCGATGGTGATCCTGTGTGGCTTAGCGACCGCGACCATCCTCAATATGTTGGTCGTTCCGAGTCTGTACCTGCGCTTTGGTCGTCCTGTGAACAAGGAGGGTGCCTGATATGCGCCGTCAAACCTGCTTGACAGCCAAGACTGCCAGCACGCTCCTTGTGCTGTGGGGCACGGCGTGCACGACGACCATCCGAGAACCAAACTGGCATGATTCGGCAACTCAAGTGCAGGCCACCACGGGGTATGCCTTGGACATGGAACCGCGCTCCATGCCGGTTGCTGCTGAGGATGTACTCGCGGGCGGTTTGAGCCTAGACCAAGCCATGCACCTCGCCTTGGCACGCAGCATGCGGTTGCAAGCTGCCTTCCATGCCGTCGGTGTGGCCGAAGCGGACTATGCGCAGTCACAGATGCTCAGCAACCCCAGCCTTAGCTTCGGACTTCTGGCACCCTTCCAAGGCGGCAGGCCGCAGCTGACGGTGGATGCGCTTCAGCCCCTGCAAGACCTGTGGTATCGCGAGGAGCGTGTAGCCAGTGCGGATGCGGAACGACTGCTGCGTGTGTGGCAGCTATGTGAAGTGGCGCAGCAAGTGCTCGTTGAAGTCCGCGCCGCGTGGCTCGCCACGGTGGAAGCCCGTGCGTGGCAGACACAGCTTGAAGGTGAACGCGAGCTCGCTCGGATCGAGGTCGAACTGCAACGCGAACTGGTCGCGCTGGGAGAGGGCGTGCAAGTTGACCTATCACGGGCCGCGAGTGCGTTCGAAACCGCACAACTTGCGCTCCACGAGCATCAAGCCAGCGTAGCCGCAGCGCACATTCGACTGCAGGCTGCCTTGAGCATGTCGGTGCCTTTGGATGGCGTGACCTTGCAGCCAACTGCACTCCAAACCGACTCTTCTACGGTAGACGCATGGGTGGCAGCGGCACGCACCCAGCGTATCGAACTGCGCTTGCGTCAAGCGGAAACGCAACAAGCCGAGCACGCCGTGGCCCTCGCACAAGCGCAAACATGGCCGGCATTCAGCGCCGGACTTTCCTACGAACAACCGGCGGAAGGTGGATCCAGCACCTTAGGCCCCGCGGCCACGGTCGAGTTGCCCATCTTCCAATCAGGTGCAGCACGAGTAGCGGCTGCGCGTCAGGAACTCTTGCGTCGTCAAGCACTCTTGACGGAAGCCGAGCGCGAAGTGTCCGTGCATGTGCAGCAAGCGTGGCATAGTTGGCGTGCGGCTACGGAGGCCGAGCAACAGGCCAGCACTCGCTTGCTTCCGGCAGCACGCACCGAGCTACAGCTCACGCAGGAACTGATCGAGGCTGGGGCCGCCACGCGACACGAATTGCTGGCAGTGCAACGCCATGTGCTGGAGGCCGAACAAGCCGTGCTGCGCACACAACTGCAACGCGTGCGCGCCCAGCTGGCCCTCGAAGAAGCCTCTGGACGCCCGCTTGCAACCGAGCCGCCTCCTAGCGGCTTGTAGGCACCGGCACGCGAATCGAGCTGCTGTACACGCGCTGCGGATCACCAAAGCGTTCCATGCTCTGCTGCAGCTGCGTGACACTGCGCTGTACCTTGCCCTCGTGGACGACGACCCCATCGCGCTCCACTCGAATGGGGCGATCGAGGTCGATCAGCGCATCCGACAAGTGCACCACCAACGCACCCGCATCCTTGGCCTCAAGGATGCGAATCGTCTGCCCTTGGCATTCGGCCACGAGGCGAGCACCTGCTTTGGGTTCTTCAGCCTCCA